>CAIKWV010000578.1 GCA_903831165.1 uncultured cyanobacterium | reverse complement strand
CAACATTAAAAGGCGAAGGCCAAGGATTGTCATCCGGTCGGCACCACCTGGATTCGTTTCGAATGCCGCCAGCAACTCGGGCACTTCTTCCCACTCAATGCTTGGGTAGTTCTCTGCGACCCTTTTGACCAGAGCATTTTTCTTGATGGAAGGTATGGGGTTAAAGGACCGGAGTTCCAAGGTGATGGAATACTCGAAGACCTGCGATGCTACTCCGATGGTTCGCCTTGCTTGCTCCAGCGAACCTCGTTTCTCAATCGCCCTGGCAACGGCAACGCAATCCTGTGATGTCACATCTTTGATGGGAATGTGACCAATGGCCGGCAGCAGTTCACGCTCCAGCTTTTGCATGACATCCCCCGTGTGGCGAACGCTCCAGGTTCCCGAAGCCATCATTCGGTGCCAGTCACGAGCAACATTTTCAAATGTCAACAAGTTTGGTTGATTGTTCTGTTTTTTCTCTTCTCTTTTGGCTGCGCATGGGTCGAGCTTCTCTGTGCGCATCCGCAGCTTCTGTTCGTCCCTGAGCTGCCGTGCCTGTCTCAGGCCGATTCTTGGGTAGGGGCCGATACGGAGGTCTTGTTGCTTCCCCTCCTGGGTTGGTGGGAAGCGGTGGCGCCAAATCCAGTATTTGCCCCCAGCCGGATTGATTTCCAGGTGCAGGCCCCCTCCATCGGAGAGCCTTCGCACCTTGCTGCCTGGTTTTTCGGCTTTCACACGGGCGTCGGTTAAGGTCACACCCCAATACACCAACAGGCCTAATCTTACACCAACATTTGCACCAACAGAAAAACGAGCCTTTCTGGACCTTCTCTGGTCCCAGCTGGACGCATCAACGGCTCACAAGCCTTGCAAAGAGGTGCTTTTGAGACCTTGGCGAACTTTGCTGGACTTTGTTATAACGGAGAGGGTGGGATTCGAACCCACGGAAGGTTTCCCTTCAAACGATTTCGAGTCGTTCGCTTTCGACCACTCAGCCACCTCTCCTCGTCGGCCTGCCAGGGCCTGCGCCACGGTAATGGCTGGCGGCCCTGGCGCTTGGCCATCGGCAGTTTACGGATCCATCAACCGCCATAGGCCAGCAGCGATCCACTGAGGCCGGTGGCTTGCCAGGGGGGCAAGGGCGATCGTTCCTGTCCTGGCCCGCCGCTCCACCAGAGCCAGCGGGGATGGGGCCCCGCCGCCAGCAGTTGCCGCTGATCCTGGGGCCGGGGCCGGAATCCCAGCCAGACGGCCTCGGGGCGCTGTGATCCGCTGTTGCGCCAGGCCCAGAGCGCCTGCCGATCGGGCAGCAGCAACCATTGACGCTGCCCGACCTGCAGCTTCAGTGCGTGGCTGTCCATCGACAGGGCCCGCACCTCCAGGCCGGGACTGGCCAGCCGTTCCCCGGCCGCCAACGGCGTGCTGCCGTCCCCGTAGGCCAACACCAGGGGGGCCAGTTGCTGCCAGCAGCTGGGATCGCTGGAGGCCACCGGATCGAGCAACAGCAACCAGTCGAAGCGGCTCACTCCCAGGCCCCGGGCCAGTTGGCCCGCCTGGCGGCAGCTGTAGGGGTCTGCGCGGTTGGCGATCAGGGCCGCCCGGCCGCGATGGCGGGCGAGCAGCAGGTCGTGGCCGCCTTGGACTCCGCCTTGGTGCACCAGCAGCAGTTGGTCCGCGGCCACCAGCATCAGATGAGCGGCGATCACCAGGGCCAGGGCGGCGAGAGCCAGACGCCGCCACCGCCTCGCCAATCCGGGCACGACCAGACCCAGCAAGGCCAGGCCGAACAGAGCCACCAACCACGGCATCGGCCGGCCCAGCTGCCACTGCGCCATGGGCAAGGCGGCAAATCCCTTGGCGATGGCCAGCAGCAGCCTCGCCACCGGATCCACCGGCCACAACAAAGGCTGCAGCAATCCTGGAACTGACACCGCCACCAGGGCCAGCCCCATGGCCGCCAGGGTGAGCGGGGTGAGCAGGGGGGCGGCCGCCAGGTTGGCCGGCACCGCATAGGCCGGCACCACCCCGAAATGCAGCAGCTGTAGCGGCAACGTCCAGATCGTGGCGGCGATCGGTACAGCCAGGGCTGCCGCCAGCTGTCCGCCCCAGCGTGCCTGGATTCCGCCGGAGCCAGGGGCCAGCCAGCTGCGCAGTCGCTGCTCCAGTGGTGTCGCCGACACCAGCAGCCCGGCCGTGGCCGCCACCGACAGCTGGAAGCCCACATCGGTGAGCCAGAGCCGATTCCAGATCAGCATCACCACCACGACCACCGCCAGCAATTCCAGGGGTCTGGTGCGCCGGCCGAACTCAAGGGCCAGCAAGGCCACAGCACCCATCAACACGGCGCGCACCACCGAGCCCTGGGCCCCGGCCAGCAACAGAAACAGCAGCATCGCCCCAGCGGCCAGAGCCAGGCGCAGGCCCCGTCCCAACGGCCGGGCCAGGGCCGTGACCAGCCCCAGCAGCACGGTCAGATGAAAGCCGGAAGCGGCTAAAGCGTGAGAGAGGCCGGCGGCCCGGAAGGCATCGCGCAGCTCCATCGGCAGGGGGACCACCGCACTGCCGAGCACCAGCGCCGCCAGCAGACCACCCCGCTCCGGACCCGCCGCCCGGATCAGCCTGTCGGCGATGGTGCGGCGCAGATCCACCACCGGCGTCGGCGGTCGCTCGAGCACCTGGAACTGCTCCACCTTCAGGCGGCTCCAGCTCTGCTGGCGGGCCAGCCGTTCCGCCGGACCCGCCAGCAGCGGATGGGGGGCGGGCAGCGGCCGTCGCAGTTGGCCGCTCACCCGCAGCAGCCAACCCTGGCGCAGGCTCGGGCAGGGTTCGAACTGCAGCTCCGTGCGGCCTCCTGCCGTTTCCAGCAGCACCCGACAGGTCGCCATCCCCCCATCCGGGGCCGGTTTCGCCGCCAAACCTGCGGACGCCAACCCTTCGCTGGCCTGGGGCAGCTGCACCGCTCTGGGATCCTCCAGCAAGGTGCCTCGCAGCATCACCGGGATGGGTCCATCCCCCTGACCCAGCAAGCGCACCGGATCGTGGGGCCCCGGCACAATCGGTTGCAGCAGGTTGGCCAGGAACAGGCCGGCAAGCAGCATCGCCAGCCCCGCCAGGGCCAGGCGTGGAAGGCGAGATCTGGCCCCCATCGGCCCCAGCGGCAACACCTTGAAAGGATTCCCAGTCAGGTGCCGTTGGGCCGGCGCCCGTGCATGAGCCGGGCTGAGGCTCCGCGCGGAAAGGCCGTCGCCTGGTCTGCCGTGAAGCGGGCCAGCGGGACTGGCTGGCTTGGATCAGGGGCTCCAGGCTCGGCAGGAGCCGCCCTTGGTTGCCGGAGATGGGGCCGCCGGCCACAATCGACCCTGGAGCAGGAGCCGAGCCATCACCAGCTGGTCACCCTCTCGGTCAGTCGCTCACTTGCCCCCATCGATGGAGGGCTCCATCCAGCCGCGCGCTGCGGCGCCACAAAGGGGCGTTCCGGGATCAGAGTGCTGGTGTCCGTATGGCGGGCCGCCCGGGGCCTGAACGCAAGCACCCATGTCGGCTGATCTCCGCGAGGCCCGCTCCGCCCTCAACTGCGGGGATCTGGAGCGGGCCCAGGTGCTGCTGGAGCAACACCTGGCCCAGAGCCCGGAGGATGCCGACGGGCTCGAACGTCTGGCGATCGTGCACTGCCGCCGCGGCGATCCGCTCCTTGGCGAGACCCTGCTGAAGCGGGCTCTCCAGCGGCAGCCCGATCACGCCGCCGCCCTCCACAACCTCGGGGCCCTGTTGCAGCACCAGGGCCGCCTCGACGAGGCCCGCGTGTTGTTGGAGCGGGTCGTGGCCCTGCAACCGCAAGGAGCCGATGGGTGGTGCAACCTCGGCATCGTGTTGCAGGGATTGGGGCAACCGGGGCCGGCGCTGGCCGCTCTGGGCAGGGCCCGGGAGCTCCAGCCGCACCATGCCCTGGCCCTGCGGGCCAGCGTCCCTGTCTTGCAGAGCCTGGACCGGACGCAGGAGGCGATCAGCTTGCTGCAGGCGGCCGCAGCCCATGATCCGAGCCAGTGGGAGGCGCTGGAGGATTTCGGCAACGCCCTCTATCTGCGCGGTGATCACCGCCTGGCGAGCCGCGCCTATGGGGCGGTGCTGGCGGGCCATGGCGCGACGGCCGAGCTGCTGGCCAACCTCGGCGCCGCCCAGCTGGCCCTCGATCAACCCCAGTCGGCCCTCGTCAACGTGGAGCGGGCGCTGCAGTTGCGTCCCGCCTATCCGGAAGCGCTTGCCAATCTGTCGCTGGCGCTGCGGCAGCTGGGGCGCCAGCAGGAGGCGCTGGGGCCGTGTGATCAGGCCCTGAATCTGCGGCCGGACTTCGCCCCGGCGTACATCGCCCGTGGCCAGGCCCTACGCGAGCTGCAGCGGCCCCAGGAAGCCCTGGAGGCCCTGGCGAGCGCCCATGCTCTGCGACCCGATGACCCCGAACTGCTCGCCGATCTGGCCTTGGGCCATCAGGAGTGTGGCCAGTTGGCGGAAGCCCTCGCCTGCTTCGAGGCGGCGCAAGCCGCCCGACCCGATGACGCCGATATCCGGGCCAACCTGGGGATCTGCCGGTTGCTGGCCACGGACCAGCGCCGGGGCTGGGAGGCTTATGAGGCTCGTTTTCAGCGTCGCGAACCGGTCGAGCCGCTGCTGCGTCCGGCCGGTCCGCGCTGGCGTGGCGGTCCGGTTGCCACGGGGCCGCTGCTGCTGGTGGGCGAACAGGGCCTGGGGGACATGCTGCAATTCGTGCGCTACGCCCCCAGCCTGCGCGACCTGGCCGGCCAGGTCGCGCTGTGTGTGAGCGAGCCGCTGGTGGAGCTGGTGGCCGCCGCAGGCCTCGCCGACAGCGTCTGGACCCCGGACCAGGCGATCCGGCATCAGGGGGCCTGGTCACCGATGCTGTCCATCTTCCAGTCCCTCGGCAGCAGCCCCCGGGACCTGCCTGCGCCCGTTCCCTACCTGCAGGTGCCGGCGCCACGCCTCGAAATCTGGCGGCAGCGGCTGCAGCGGGGCGATCAACCGCTGATCGGCCTGAACTGGCAGGGGAATCCGGAGGCTGAAACCGGCAGTCTGCGGGGCCGCTCCCTGCCCCTGAACCTGCTGGAGCCCCTCAGCCATGTGCCCGGGCTGCAGTTCGTGGCCTTGCAGAAGGGTCCGGGTTCCGAGCAGCTGGCCCGTTGCCCGTTCCGCGAACGTTTCTGCCGCAGCCAGGATCTGGTCGACGGGGCCTGGTCCCTCCTCGATACGGCGGCGATCATCAGCGCCTGCGACCTGATCATCAGCAGCGACAGCATGGTGGCCCATCTGGCCGGTGCCCTGGGGAAGCCGGTCTGGCTGCTGCTTAAGCAGGTGCCGGACTGGCGCTGGGGCCTGGCGGGGGAGAGCAGCCCCTGGTACCCCTCGATGCGGCTGTTCCGCCAGCGCCGCAGCGGCGATTGGGGCGACGTGATCGCGCGGCTGAGCTGCGCCCTGCAGCTGGAGGTGCCCCGGTTGATCGCCGGAAGCGTCGCTGATCCCTGAACCTGCCGATGCTGGAACCGCCCAGCAGCCGCGTTCCACGAACCCGCGGCCATCCCCAGGCCAGCGATCAGAGCGAAGGCAAGACCAGCAACAGCTCGCACAGTTGCTCGCTGGGCATGCTCTGGCCCAGCAAGGGCGCCACCAACGCTGCCACAGGCCGCAGGCGACAGGGCCAGATCGCCCGCTCCGCCAATCGCCCCGCCTGGAAACTGCCCAGCAACAGGATGGCCATCAGCAGCCAGGTGCGTCGTTTCATTTCCAGCGCAGCCTGTTCAGCGGATCGGCCGCGGTCCGCTGCTCAGTTTGGACCATCTTTTTTGACCACCAGATCAAGGGCAACCTGTTTGATGAGGTTGCCAAAGATATCCGCATATAACGGGGCGTCTTGCTCGGGAATGACGATGCCAACCTTGGCAAGAAGTTCCAGTGTTGAAGCATCAACGTCGTAGCGGATGCTCTGCAGAGCGAAATCGACCCCACAGATCTCGGCGAAAGGTGTGTTGGCATAACCCATCGAGCGGCAGAATTCGCCGACTTCACGCGAAAACATGCCCAGCGTTTCGGCCGAGATCGCGCGAACATGGGACGGATCGGTCCTGAAATCGGCGTGGTTGGGATGGGGAACCGTGATCGAGATCACGCAGCCATCGCGCGCAACCCGGTAAAGCTCCTGTACGACTTGTAGGAAAACAGAAGTCTGCTGGCCAAGATGTTCGAGAACGTGATGAAGAATAATGACTTCGGCGACGTTGTCTTCAAATGGCCAGGGGAAACTTTCAAGATCAGCAACCAGATCGGGCTGGCAGCCGGCAAAAACATCGACATTGACAAAGCCATCCAGCCGGTGACTGCCACAACCCAGATTCAGTCGCAAACTCAGCTCAATCGCTGCGTCATTCCAGCAGGTGGGCCGCCATTGCGCAACTCAGGCCGGCACCGCCAGTGATTCCTCGGACTGGAGCTTCAGCCACTGGGACCGCTGGGGTTCGCTCAGCAAGGGGAAGCCCAGCGCTTGGCGCTCCGCCAGCCAGGCCTCGGCCACCTGCTTGGCCAGATGGCGAATGCGGGCAATTGTGGCCGTGCGCTCGGTCACGGAGATTACGCCCCGGGCCTCCAGCAGATTGAAGGTGTGACTGCACTTGAGCACGAAATCGAGGGCGGGGGCCGGTAGCGCCTTGGCGATCAGGTCGTTGGCTTCGGCCTCGTAAATGGCAAAAAGTTGCTGCAGTCGATCGGGATTCGAGGCCTCGAAGTTGTACGTGCACTGGCCCTTTTCAAACGGCAACCAGATCTCACCGTAGCTGCGCTGGCCATTCCAGCTCAGATCCCAGATGCTCTCAACATCCTGCAGATACATGGCGAGTCGCTCGAGGCCATAGGTGATCTCGATCGACACGGGCCGGCAGTCGATGCCGCCGCATTGCTGGAAATAGGTGAACTGGGTCACCTCCATGCCATCGAGCCACACCTCCCAGCCCACGCCCCAGGCCCCCAGGGTCGGCGACTCCCAGTTGTCCTCCACGAACCGGATGTCGTGATCGGCCTGACAGATGCCCAGGGCCTCGAGCGAGGCCAGATAGGTCTCCTGAATGCCGTTGGGCGAGGGCTTGATCAGCACCTGATATTGGAAATAGTGCTGGGCGCGATTGGGGTTGTCGCCGTAGCGGCCATCGGTGGGGCGCCTGCAGGGCTCCGGATAGGCCACGGCCCAGGGCTCCGGCCCGATCGCGCGCAGGACGGTGTGCGGACTCATGGTGCCAGCCCCCTTTTCGGTGTCATAGGGCTGCAACACCAGGCAGCCCTGATCCGCCCAGAAGCGATTGAGAGTACTGATGATGTCCTGGAAGTTCATCGGATCGGAAACGCTGGTGGGGCCGGCAATTCGCTGACTTTACGTCGCCTGGTCAGCGCGCCCGCAAGGGCGAGGTCGGGAGCGACCGACCGGCAAGCCAGTGGCCACCACAGCCAGCTCCAATTCAGGCCGCAGGCAACAGCTCAGCGCGGGGTTGAATGCAGGCAGCACAGGCCGCAGACCATGAGCAGAGGCTGTTGTGCCTGAGCGTGGTACCGAAGAAAAGGCACTGATTGCTGGAACCGGTCATCGACTTAGCCTCACGCATCAATTCGGCTCCCTGAGCCTCGACCTGGTGTATTGAATAAAACCGCGTTAAATCAGCCCTTAGATTTCTAGCATGGTCCGCTGCTTGGTTTTCAGCTAAAAATAGATCGCGACCGCTTCAAGTATTCAGAAAAATTAGAGAATGATCGGCGAATCTTGGTTGAGTCAACGCGTCTATTTGTTGAACTTCGCTGATGTCGTGATCGTGCGGCAAGAGCGATCAACGGCCAGTTCTGTCGAGGCCTTTCGCTGCTTTGATCCGACGAATGCAGAACTGGATGAATGATCCGATTTGAGATCTCGGATGAGTGGCGCTACGGCCACAGGCTTATAAGCCGATGATTGGCAAAATGTTGAACGATCATTCGCCAGGACCGCGCCTCAATGGCTTCAGCGAGGTCGTCAGGGCCAAGCCATACAACGACCTCGACTGAGAATCCCGTTTGCAGATCAGCGCTGCTGGCTACCGGATTGAACGTCCTGGTTGGTATCGCTGCCGTTCTGATGGCCATTCAGGTGCTTTTCACAGGCCTGCACACCAACCGCCGACAGGCTGACCAGGACCATCAGGGCAGTCAGTCCAGCGGATCGGACCACGCCTGAGATCCCAGCGGCTGGGGCTGGCCTGGCTGCCTTGGTGCTGATGGAGGGGGACATGGTGGCAAGAGCGGAGGAGGTCAAGAACGTTGAACTCTGGGGTTGATCGGAGTTGTAGAAGTCAAGCTCCTGGAATTGGAAAACTTGTGTCGCTGCAAAGCAGATCTCTTTCACACTAGAGCGGTGAGCTGGCTTCAGTGTTTCTGTGATGATCCGCCCACCTTGGTCGCGACCATTGCGCCATCAGCGGGTTGGCCCATCACCGGGTCGGCCTGTACCGATCCAGCACCGGGATCAAATCCTCTGCGGTGACAGGACTCAGCTGCTGAGAATGGAGCTCTCCGAGGCGCAGGACT
>CAIKWV010000577.1 GCA_903831165.1 uncultured cyanobacterium | reverse complement strand
GGCGGTTGATGTAGAGCATCTCGCGGCTCACTTCCTGCATCGGCCCGTGGATCAGGTTGCGGGTGAACACCCAGTTGCGCTCATTCACCAGGGTGGCCAGTTCGGGCAGGCGATCGCGGGCGTCGAGGAAGCCCTTGGCCTGGCGCTCGATCGCCGCCAGGTTGTCGGGGCTGATGGTGGCGGCGGCCTTGGACTGGCTGCCACAGGCGGCCAGGGAGACACTCAGCACCACGGCCAGCACGAGCATCAGCAGTTTCCGCAGGCCCTGGCGCAGGCCGTTGGCCGCGGAACCGATGCCGTTCGGCTCGGCGCCAGTCATTTCAGCCGACTTGCCTGGGGCGATGGTCGGCTGATTGGGGGCTTCGGCGTGGGGAACGGCCTTGGACAAGCTCACGGCCATGGTGCAGGCGGTTGGTTCAATGGCGAGACTGTACCGATGGTCCAGGGTTTGCAGGGCAGCTCTGTAGCCCCTCGCAACGGAGTGGGCGGAGCCCATGGCCATGGCTCGGCTGCCGCCACAATGGCCAGGGCCCCGAGGTGTCATGCGTTCTCCTACCGCGATCCTGCAGTTGATCTGCCCCGATCGTCCCGCCCTGGTCAGTGAGCTTTCGGGCTGGGTGGCAGCCAACGGGGGCAACATCGTCCACGCCGATCACCACAGTGATCCGGGTGCCGGCCTGTTCCTCAGTCGCATCGAGTGGCAGCTGGAGGGCTTCGGCCTGCCCCGGGAGGCGATCTGCCCCACGGCCCATGCCCTGGCGCAGCGGCTGGGCGGTGTCTACAAGGTGAACTTTTCCGATTACCGCCCGGCGGCGGCGATCTTTGTCAGCAAGCAGGACCACGGCCTGCTCGATCTGCTCTGGCGCACGCGCACCGGCGAGCTGCCGATGCAGGTGCCTCTGGTGATCGGTAACCACCCGGATCTGCAACCGATTGCCGAGGAGTTCGGTGCCCGCTTCGAGCATGTGCCGATCAGCAAGGCCAACCGGGCTGAGGCGGAGGCGCGTCAGCTGGAGCTGCTGGCCGACCACGGCATTGAACTGGTGATCCTGGCCAAGTACATGCAGGTGCTCAGCCCCGACTTCCTGAAGCGCTTTGATCCCCCCGATGCTTTCCATCAGGTCATCAACATTCATCACTCGTTCCTGCCGGCCTTCCAGGGCGCCCAGCCCTATCACCGGGCCTGGGAGCGGGGCGTCAAGTTGATCGGCGCCACCGCCCACTTCGTGACCGAGGAGCTTGATGGAGGGCCGATCATCGAGCAGGTCACGGTGCATGTGAGCCATCGCGATGAGGTGGACGATCTGATCCGCAAGGGTCGGGACTGCGAGCGTTTGGCCCTGGCGCGGGCTGTGCATCTCTATCTGCGCCGCCAGGTGATGGTCTATCGCGGCCGTACGGCCGTGTTTGATTGAGCCTGAACGTGATTTCCCTGTTCGTTCCGTCAGCTCTCGATCAACGGCTGCTGGCCCATCGGCCGCCCCAGGCCACTCCGCTCGGCTGGCGCTGTTTTCAGCTGGGGATGCTGCTGGTGGCCAGCAGTGCCTTTCTGGCGGCCATCCCCTTGCTGCTGGCCCTGATCCTGGGGGGCTGGAGCCGCCGCTCGCCGTTTGCGGATCGGCTGAACCTGCTGCTGCTGGTGGTGTCGATTCTGATGCTGCTGGGCTGCATCCAAGCCAGCAGTGGCTGGTTGGCCTGGGTCGGCCTGG
>CAIKWV010000576.1 GCA_903831165.1 uncultured cyanobacterium | reverse complement strand
TGATCGTTGACATTGAGCACCGTGTGCGGCGTCTCGATGTGCTCGTGGCTGATCTCGGAGATGTGCAGCAGGCCGCTGACACCGCCGATGTCGATGAAGGCGCCGTAGGGCTTGATGCCGCGCACGGTGCCCAGCACCACTTCGCCCACTTCGAGGCGATTCATTTTGCGCTCCACCAGGGCGCGGCGATGGCTGAGCACCAGGCGGTTGCGCTCTTCGTCCACCTCCAGGAACTTGAGGGGCAGGAAGTCGGCGACCAGTTCTTCCTTGGCCTTGCGGGTGCTGATGTGGCTGCCGGGGATGAAGCCGCGCAGACCTTCGACCCGTACCAGGGCACCACCGCGGTTGGTGGCGAACACCTCGCTGTAGATGGTGGCGTCTTCCTTCTGCAGTTGGCGCACCCGCTCCCAGGCCCGCTGGTACTCGATGCGGCGCACCGAGAGGGTGAGCTGACCGTCTTCGTTCTCCTCGCTGAGGATGAAGAACTCCCGCACTTCCCCGGGCTCAAGCACGTCGGAGAGGTGCTCCACCCGGTTGATCGACACCTCCTGCAGGGGCATGAAGGCGGCGGTCTTGGCGCCGATGTCGATCATCGCGCCCTTGGATTCCAGGGCGAAGACGGTGCCGTTGACGACGTCGCCGGGCTTGAAGTTGTAGTCGTACTTGCTCAGCAGCGCCGCAAAGTCATCGATCGTGAAGCCCACTCCGTCGCCATCGCGAGCGGCCACCCGGCTGCTGGAATCATCGGCGGAGGGCACATCGTCCGGGATGGCAAGATCCAGGGAGGCATCGTCCTCCGCCAGATCTGCAACCACCACATCGGTGGTCGGGGCCTCGCGTTCGGAAGAAGGGGTCACGGTCATGGAGCAGGGGGCGGTCTGCCCGGGGGCAGTGCGAAGGGGATGGCCTCTCTGCCCGCCAGCAGCGGAGGCGCAATCACTCACCTTAGCAACCTGCGGGCCGGCCTACAAGGGACTGACAAGGCTGGTTGGGTTGTCTGCGGGGTACGGCGCCGGCAGGGTCTCAGGACGATCCGGGTTTGGGAACGGGTCAGGCTTTGACGCTGTGCGCCGGCCTGCCGCTGCTGTCTGCTCCCTCACCGCAGTCAATCCATGGCAGTCGGGACTCAGCCCACAATGACCAGCCGGTTTTTGCCTTTGCCGCTGCGCCCTTGGGCGGGATGACTGAGCCCTTCAAGCGTGGCGACGAAGTCGCTGACGCTCTGAAACTGGCGGTAGACCGAGGCGAAACGCACGTAGGCCACCTCGCTCATCTCGCGCAACTGTTGCAGCACCAGTTCACCGATCTCGTTGCTGGTGACTTCGCGGCCGTTGCGCTGTTGCAGAGCCAGCTCGATGTCGTCAACCACCGCTTCCAGCTGGGCTGGCTCCAGTCCGGTTTTCTCACAGGCCCGCAACAGGCCATGAAGGAGTTTGGAACGGTTGAAGGTTTCGCGGTTTCCCAGCCGCTTGATCACTGTGATCGGAACGGTTTCAACGCGTTCGTAGGTGGTGAAGCGAAAGTCGCAGTTGAGGCATTCACGCCGCCTGCGCACACTGCGACCACCATCTGCCGCACGGGATTCAAGCACCCGGCTGTCGGTGTGTTGGCAGGTGGGACATTGCATCCCCGGAGTCGCTCCGTGTTCGGTTTTTACAAGTGTAGACAGACAACGACAGAAAGAAAAGGTTTGCTGCCGCCTTGGTCTGTTCTAGGTACAGCGCCCAAGGGCTTTGCTTCGCTAAAGCGCTTGAGAACTTTGGGCCAGGTCCATGGAGCCGACTTGGTTTTGCCGCCAGCTTGTGCCACAGGCGAGCCCCGCTGCCACCTCTCTGGAATCCCCCATCGGCGGCTGAAGAGTCCCGGGGCCGTTGCATGGGCAACTGCACTCTGATCCGCCATCGCTGCAAAGTTCTGCAGCACGGCATCTGCTGCCCCGGATCAGGGGGGCGATCCAGGTTGTTGCAACAAAAAACCCTCGCCTTAGGCGAGGGTTTGGCTGGAGCAGGGCCGTTGAGCACGGCCGCCGGGTCATTTGCCGATCTTCGGGGGATCGCGGAAGGCGATGGCGAAGAACAGCGTGGAAATGGCCAGGGCCAGAATCAGGATGTAGGCGAAGCTCTCCATGGGGAGTTCTCGAGAGAGGAGGGTTGGAGCCGGCGATCAGCTGAGGGGGGAGCCAGCCGGAGGCACGTAGCCCTCGGGCAGGCGGCGGGTCGACCTGTCTCCCAGTTTCTGGAAGAGGCCGAACTCCACCTGTTCGCCGAGATCGGGGTCGATGCCGGCGAACACATCACGGTAGAGGGTGCGTGCACCGTGCCAGATGTGACCGAAGAAGAAGAGCAGAGCGAAGGTGGCGTGGCCGAAGGTGAACCAGCCACGGGGCGAGCTGCGGAAGACACCATCGGAGTGATAGGTCTCACGATCAAACTCAAAGCCTTCTCCCAGCTGGGCCTTGCGGGCCAGCCGCTTGACATCGGCCGGATCGCTGAAGATCTGGCCGTTGAGGGCGCCGCCATAGATGGTGGCGGTCACACCCTGCTGCTCAAAGGAGTACTTGGCCTCAGCCCGGCGGAAGGGGATGTCGGCGCGAACCACACCTTCTTCGTCCTGAAGGACGACAGGGAAGTTCTCGAAGAAGTTGGGCAGACGGCGGACTTGGAGGTCGTGACCTGCCTTGTCGGTGAAGGAGATGTGACCGATCCAGCCCGTGGGCAGGCCATCACCGTTGACCATCGGACCGACCCGGAACAGACCGCCCTTGGCGGGGCTGTTACCGACGTAGTCGTAGAAGGCCAGTTTTTCAGGAATGGCAGACCAGGCCTGCTCCTTCGTGGCACCGTTGTCAATGGCGGTCTGGACGCGCCGGTTGATTTCAGTCTTGAAGTAGCTCTGGTCCCACTGATAGCGCGTGGGGCCGAACAGCTCGATCGGGGTGGCAGCGGCGCCATACCACATGGTTCCAGCCACGATGAAGGCGGCGAAGAACACAGCGGCGATGGCACTGGCCAGAACCGTTTCGATGTTGCCCATGCGCAGAGCCTTGTAAAGGCGCTCCGGCGGACGGGTGGTGATGTGGAAGATGCCCGCAATGATCCCGACGATGCCGGCGGCGATGTGGTGAGCCACGATCCCGCCTGGATTGAAGGGGTTGAAGCCCTCCGGTCCCCAGGAGGGTTGCACCGCCTCAATGTGACCGTTCAGTCCGTAGGCGTCGGTGACCCACATTCCCGGGCCGAACACACCGGTGAGGTGGAACGCGCCGAAGCCGAAGCAACCGAGGCCAGCGAGCAGCAGGTGGATGCCGAAGATCTTGGGAAGGTCGAGGGCGGGTTCGCCGGTGCGAGGGTCCTGCCAGATCTCCAGATCCCAGTAGGTCCAGTGCCAGATGGCGGCAAGAAACAGCAGGCCGCTGAAGACAATGTGGGCAGCTGCAACGCCCTCGAAGCTCCAGAAGCC
>CAIKWV010000575.1 GCA_903831165.1 uncultured cyanobacterium | reverse complement strand
GCCAACGCCCGAGGCCCTCTTCGGCCGTCGAATCGTGATTGTGGGTGATGTGCTCCATTCCCGGGTGGCCCGCTCCAACCTCTGGGCGCTTACGGCCTGCGGCGCCGACGTGGTGCTCTGCGGTCCCCCCACCTTGCTGCCGGACGCCTTCGCCGCGTTCGTGGAGGCTCCGCCCCCTGGCCAGGCGGTGGATCCGGTGGGGGAGCGGGGCCGGGTGTGGATCGAGCGGCGGCTGGAGCGGGCCCTGGAGGGGGCCGATGCGGTGATGACCCTGCGGCTGCAGAAGGAGCGCATGCACCAGCACCTGCTCACCAGCCTGGACACCTATCACCGCCAGTTCGGCCTCAGCCATCAGCGGCTCGAACTCTGCGGCCCTGAGGTGCCGGTGCTGCACCCAGGCCCGGTCAACCGCGGTGTCGAGCTGGCCGGGGCCTTGCTCGATGATCCCAGCCGCTGCCTGGTGGAGGAGCAGGTGCGCAATGGCATTCCGGTGCGCATGGCGCTGCTCTATCTGTTGGCGGCCAGCGGTGCGGCGTGAGCGGACCTCTGGTCGGCGGCTGCCGATGTTCGAGTGGGGAGCGAGGGGTGGACCCTCCTGGGCCCTGTCTGGTTGGCCGATGTCAGGGGATCTGGGTGCTCTGCCCTCGGGTGTCGCCTGAGCGTGAAGTCCCGTTGGCGTTCAGAGCAGCTTGAAGCCGTCCAGGACCAGCCCGTAGAGCAGGCCGATACGGGCCATGTCCAGCAGTTGCAGGCCCAGCCGGTCTCCCGGTCGCTGCAGCAGCCGGCGGCGCCAGCGCACGGCCAGCTCCATCGCCAGCACGCAGATCAGGGCCGAGAGTTGGTCGATGTAACTCAGGGCACCCGTGATCGCCGCCAGCCCACCCCCCACGGCGAAGGCCGACAACAGCACGATCGTCAGCAGGGATAGGCGGCGCCACGGGTTGCTGGCCCAGCCCTCCAGCAGGCTGCCGGCCTGGGCCACCCGCTGCTGGAAGCGGGTCTGCTGATAGCGAGGCGGTGACGTGGCCATGGATCAGAGGCGTAGGGCCCCCAACAGGTGGGCTCAGGATCAAGCCGGGGTGCGGCCGCCAGCTCACCCTGGAACTGGGGGCAGGGCTCGCCGGTTCGAGCCTGATGAGACTGTGGGGCGCCGGGAATGGGGTGCAGGGCGGCCAGCTGCCAGAGTCCCGGGATTCCGTCGGGCTTGGGGCCACGACCGTTACCGGATTGACTCTGGCGGTGATCCCCATCACCCGGCCCGGGGCCCTGCGAGGCTATGTCTACACCATCTCTGGCGTCTTGGCAGCCATTTACCCCCACCGATAGGGGATACCAATAAAAAAGCCCTGGCCAGAGGCCCGGGCGGGGTGATGGGGACTGGCCCAGATAATCAGTCCGTTCTGTGCGGGGCAAGGGGGTGGAGCCGCCGGCTGGAGCGTCCTCATGGGGGCTTGACAGCCCAGGTCAGGGCTTCGGCACCAAGGATCAGCCGTCGTTGTCCTTCTTGCGCGATCCCTTACCTTCCAGCAGCTCCAGGAGGGCCTCCATCTGGGCCATCACACCCCGCACCTCACCAGCCTCGGGCAGCAGGCCGTCATCCATGACGCCCTGGTGCATCTCGCGGAGTTCCTGACGGATGTAGCGAAGGTGACTGACTACCTGCTCACGCTTGGATTGCGACATCGATCAGGCTTGCTGTCAAAGGTTCCCTGACTCCTCTTTTACACCATCGTTGGCTCAGCTCTGGCCGAAGCTCGCTTTGGCCTGGTCATAGAAGCTGCCATCCACCTGCTCCAGTCCGGCCTCGCCGGCCAGTTTCTCGATTTTGCGCCGAACCGCCGGTCTGACGAAAAAGGGCACTTCCTTGAGCCGCTGTTCCGCTTCGATCGTCCAGTTCATGGCCATGGGGTGCTGAGGGCTGGGTGGGGGCTACGTCCTGCAGCGGATTCACGTCGAATCCAGCCTGGATCAGTCGAGCCAAGTTTCGCTGGTCGGCTCCGCTTACTGATCTTGCCTGGCCGCTTTCCGGAGCTGGTTGTCTGGCCTCGGGAGGGACTGGTGGGGATTGGCCGGGGTCGGGGGTGAAGGGCGGCAAGGCCGGTGATCAGGTCAGAGCCGCCCCGCCCAGCCGGCCCGCTTTGGCGTTGCTTCAGGCCAGCTTCGGCCAGACCCGTCATCGAGCGGAGATCGATCGCCCGATTGGTGGCTGGATCGTCCCAGCGGCGGCGTCCCTGCAGAGCTCATGGCGAGGCCTCGGCTTCCGCTGTCCCGCAGCCTGTCTCTCCGGGACCAGGTGGGCCCCTGGCCTGGTCGAAGTCACGGCTGGTGCAGAGCTGCTCTCAGGTCTCGGGGCCAGGTTCGGAGGTCGGCTCCGGCGACTCCGGGCTGCCGTATCAGGACCGAACCATGCAGACGCGTGCCCGATGCTGACTCCGGCACAACCGGGGTCGCTCCCGAATGACGGAGTGATCAGGACATTTTGGAGATGGAGAATAGGGGACTCGAACCCCTGACCTCTGCAGTGCGATTGCAGCGCTCTACCAGCTGAGCTAATTCCCCAACGGAGCCATTATCACTGGCCACCGCCGGGTTTGGTGCCGTAGGGGGGCCTGCGTCTGGATGGAGTCCCCGCCGTGCTCTCCAGGGTTCAGGGCGAACCCGTGCAAGCCGCTGAGCCCTTGTGCACAACCCCGGGTCCAGGCCCATCGCTGCAGACCGGAGGGGTGCAAGCACCTGGCTGCCCGAGGCCAGCAGGCCAGGGCCGGGCTTGCCGGTCTGCGGCTCAACGTCCTGCTCGCTACAGCCCACTGCCGGCGGAAACCCTGGCTGCGGCCAGCCGCCGGCGATGGTCGTGACCTTGCTGGTTCCGGGTTTCCTCAGGCATGGTCGCCCGCGGGGGAGGGGCGACGATTCCGGGCCCGTCGGCTCAGCAACGGGAAACCGGTGCATCCTGATCCGAGGTGCGCCAACCGACGTTCCGCCTCACAATGGTGGTGCCAGCTTCACCGTGGCGTGATGACATCCTTCCGAGCGCTGCTGGAGCGCCGTACCGGCTCCCCTCTGACGCCATGATCGCCGATTCCCTGGCTTCCTTGCCCTCGCCCCCTGATCCCTTGACCCGTTCCAGCCAGGCCGCCCCTGCCAGTTCCGGATCCGCGATCACACCGGAGCGGCTCGCGGCCTTTGATGAAGACGCCATCGCCGAGCTGGCCCGGCGCCTGGAGGAGGACGACTACCCCACGGCCTTTGCCGGTCTCGATGACTGGCATCTGCTGCGGGCCCTGGCGATTCATCGCCCCGACATCTGCTCGCCCTATGTCCACCTGGTCGATCAGGAACCCTTCGACGAGGACTGATCGGGCCTTGGCGGCGCCGCGACTCAGGCCAACTGGGGCTGTTGGTCCAGCTGAGCACCGTTGGAGCTGCCTGCGGTCGAACTTTCGGCGGGGTCGGCGTCGGTGGGAGCTGGCGCCAGCGCCTCGGCCAAGCCCGGCCCCTGGGGCGCCGCCACCATCTCATGGTTGAGCAGATCCATGAAGGTGCGCAGCTGCAGGCGCGGGATGTAGGGCCAGCCGCCGCTGCGCTCCATCTCTGAAAGCAGGTTGAACAGGGCGTTGCGGTCGGCCGGCAGGCTGCTGCGGAAGGGGCCGTCCTGAATCGTGCGATGCAGCTGCTCGATCCGGCGCAGCAACTCCAGCAGTTGTTCCGGTTGGCCCTCCAGTCCGTCGGCCAGGGCCTGCAGGCTGGCCAGGGGGGAATCGGCCGCCCTCAGGCTGCCCGATCCGGCCGGTGGTTGAGCGGTGGCGGAGGTATCGCTGGTCTGAATCATGGGGTCTCTCATACAGGTTGTTGAGAGCCTGGGCAAGCTATCAGGAGTGGGCGATTGGCACCGGTAGGATCCCGGCCAGCCCAGTTCCCGTTCCGTCTCTGCGGCGTCTCCCCATGCGTTTTCGTCCCCTGCTGGCATTGATGCTGGCGCTGTGTCTCACCCTGGTGACCGCATGCAGCGGCGGGGCCAAGGCCGTTGAT
>CAIKWV010000574.1 GCA_903831165.1 uncultured cyanobacterium | reverse complement strand
CGGACCTGGATCCCAAATTCATCCACCTCACCTATCGCCCCGCCGGTGAGGTCAAGCGTCGGGTGGTGCTGATCGGCAAGGGGCTCACCTTCGACTCCGGCGGCTACAACCTCAAGACGGCCGGCTCCCAGATCGAAATGATGAAATACGACATGGGGGGCAGCGCCGCCGTGCTGGGCGCGGCCCGGGCCATCGGCCAGCGCCGACCGGAAGGCGTGGAGGTGCACGTGATCGTCGCCAGCTGCGAAAACATGATCAGTGGCGGCGCCGTCCACCCCGGCGACATCCTCACCGCCTCCAACGGCACCACGATCGAGATCAACAACACCGATGCCGAGGGCCGCCTCACCCTGGCCGATGCCCTGGTCTATGCCTGCAAGCTTGAACCCGATGCGATCGTCGACCTGGCCACCCTCACCGGCGCCTGCGTGATCGCCCTGGGGGAAGAGATCGCCGGCCTGTGGAGCACCAGTGATGTGCTCGCCGACGGCCTGCTCTCCGGCGCCCGCATGGGTGGCGAAGCCCTCTGGCGGATGCCGCTGCAGGCCAGCTACCGCGCCGGCCTGAAAAGCACCCTGGCGGACCTCAAGAACACCGGTCCCCGCCCGGGCGGCTCGATCACCGCGGCCCTGTTCCTGCAGGATTTCGTCAGCAAGGGCATTCCCTGGGCCCACCTCGACATCGCCGGCACGGTCTGGAGCGAGAAGGGCCGTGGCCAGGATCCTGCCGGTGCCACCGGCTTCGGGGTCCAGACCCTGGTGAACTGGATCAGCGGCGGGGCCCCGGCCTAGGTTTGGCGGCAGCGACCACCGGAGTCATGGCCGTTCAGAAGATCCGCTGGTACGTCAAAGCCCAGTTGGGGGTTCTGCTCCTGCCGGCGGGGCTGTGCCTGTTCGGCGAAGCGGTGATCCGCAAGGGCATCCAGACCTGGTCCCAGCTGGCCGCCCGAGCGGGCTCAAACCAGGCCATGCTTCAGGCTGGCCCTTGGTTCTGGTACGGCACCCTGGGACTGGTGCTGATCACCGCCGGCGTGGGTCTGATGATCGAAAGCGGCCTGCTGCGCGGCTATCCGAAAACCGGACCGAACTGAGCGCCCGCCTTCAGGCAGCGGCCGCCATCGACTGGACATCGCCACGCCGGCAACCGGGGGCCTCCAGCTCGTGGATCTGCCAATGGGCCCGTTCCCCGCACTGGGCCAGCAGCCCATCAAGATCCTCAGCCGCCTGGGCGGGGCTGGCATAGGGACCGATGTGGCGGGTCTGCAGACCGTCACGAATGGTCAGCAGGTACATACACACTCCGACGCTCTGAAGTTCAGGAATTTAAGCGGGGCCTCAAGGGGCGGGGAGGAGAGCGGCCTACTGCTGGCAAGGATTCCCAGACATTCAGGTCTGGGACAGCTTCAGAATTTCCACAGATTCCGTTGACAATTCAGCTCCCTTTCCAGCGTTCCGAGCTGCGGGCCTTCGCCCCCCAGACCGTGTCAAGGCGACGATCGCGGCCACAGGCGAAGCGGTAATAGCGATAGCGGATGCCGTTGAGGCGAGCGTAGTTCTGGTGGTATTGCTCGGCCGGCCAGAAACGGGTGAGCGGCTTGATCGACGCCTTGATCGACGAGGCCGGCTTGCCCAGTTCCCGGGCTGCGGCCAGCAGGCTGTTGCGGGCCTCCACCGCCTGGTTGGCGTTGGTGGTGAAGATCACCGGCCGGTAGGAATCTCCCTTGTCGCAGAACTGGCCCTTGCCATCGAACGGGTCGATGTTGCGCCAGTAGGCGCGCAGCAGGGCGTCGTAGCGGATTTTGGTGTTGTCAAAGCGCACCCGCACTGACTCCTGATGGCCGCTGGTCTCCGAGGAGACCTGGCGGTAGGTGGGGTTGGCGAGCTTGCCGCCGCTATAGCCGCTCTCGACATCCAGAACCCCGGCCAGATCCTCCAGGTCGTGCTCCAGGCACCAAAAACAGCCCCCCGCGAGCACCGCCTCCTCGGTGGCGGCCTGGGCGGGCGCCAGCGGACCCATCAGCACCAGCAGCAGGCTCAGCAGCAGGGCGAACAGACGCATCAGAGGCACGAAGCGGCAGGGAGGGCCACCGCAGCCGCCTGCACCTGATCGAGAATCGCGGCCGCCGCCCGTCGGGTGACGCCGGGTTCCCCGAGCCGCAGGCGCAGACGCCGATAACCCTCACGCATGGTACGAACCGCTGCCCCGTCGGCCGCCAGCAGGGGCTCCACCGCCGCCACGATCGCCGCTGGGGTGAGCCGGTCCTGCAGCAGTTCCGGCACCAGGCGCTCCTCCAGGATCAGGTTCACCGGGGAGATGTGGGCCACGTTGAAGCGCAGCAGATGGCGCGCCACAAAGGCCGTGGGCCGGCTGACGCGATAGCCGGTCACCTGGGGCACCCCGCGCAGGGCCAACTGCAGATTGGCCGTGCCGGACTTGGTGAGAGCCACATCGGCGGCCGCGCACAGCTGGGGCCATTGAGCATCGGCCTGGGAGGCGGGGATCACCCGGGCCCGGGCCCCGGCCCGCTGCAGGACCGACTCCAGCAGGGGCTCGAAGCCCGCCTGCCCCGCCGGCACCAGCACCTGCAGATCGGGATGGCGCTGCTGCAACAGGGCCACCGCCGCCGCCATCGGCGGCAGCAGGTAACGCAGCTCCTGGCGTCGCGAGGCGGGCAACAGCAGCAGCACCGGTTGCTCCGGCTCCAGATGGAGCTGGGCACGGGCCTCCTGGCGCGAAGGCATCTGGCCGAGGGTGTCGATCAGGGGATGGCCCACCCAGGTGACGGCGGCCCCATGGGATCCGTAGAAACGGGCCTCCTCCGGAAAGATCGCCAGGATGCGATCGGTGAAGCCGATCAGCCGGGTGGT
>CAIKWV010000573.1 GCA_903831165.1 uncultured cyanobacterium | reverse complement strand
ATGGGCGCCCGCCAGCACCCCCAGCAGGGACCGCTGCTCTCCGGCTCCGGCGGTGGGGGTGGAGGGGAAACGGGTGGAGGTCCGGCGCGACCCGCCACCGGACTGCTCTGGCCTCGGGGGGTGTGAGGCCACCTGGATCGCTTGATCGCCAAAGCATGGGAGCAGGTGATCACGATTGATGAGGTCAACAGTTGAAGGGATACCGGTGACACCACAAAAGTGATCCCCGGGCATCAGCTCGGCAAACTAGGGAGAAACAAAGGAGGAGCAAGATTCCCCTCCCTATACTGAGCAACATGGGGACTGTTGATCATGGCGCAGGGAATCTTTGTTGAGCTGGCGGTACCGGATGACTCTTTTCTAGACGTCTTCTGCTGCGGCCAGGCACGGGTTGATCAATACTTCCGTACCCGCGAATGGTTGGCAGAGAAAAGCAAAGGAGGGTCGCTCACGACTTACGTCTTCCGAGCTGGAGAGTCTGGAGCTGTTGTGGGGTATGCCGCCGTGAGCTTCCGCAACCAGCCCCATCCTGATGACGCGAGCAGCTCGAAGGCCAAGGTTTTGGTGATCTCGATGCTTGGTGTCGACCAAGCCTTTCAAGGCCAGATGAATCCCTCGGCAGATGATCAGTCCTATGCCGCTTCAGTCATGGCCGATCTCGAGGAACGCGCGAGATCCAAGCCAAATTGTGTTGCCCTGAAGCTATGGGTGCGCTCGACCAATGCGCGGGCAATCGGCTTCTATAAGAAAGTCGGCTTTGTCACGGATCCAGCCGGCCCATTCCAGCTTGATAATGGCGACCCAATGCTGACGATGCGAAAGTTTTTGCGCTGAACTGGAATCATGACAGCGGTAAATCGGCCGACTCGTCGTCGCAATCAACGGGTGTCAAATCCCTGCGGATGTTGCGATGGCGCAGGCTTTCCAAACGCGACCTCACGGCCTCCACATCTTCCAGCGGGAAGCGCCAGTGGCCCCCGGCGGTCTGAAAGGCGCCAGGAAACCAGCCGCCCTCCAGCCAGTTCTTCACGGTGTTGGCTGACGACACCCCAAGCAAGGTGGCGGCCTGCTTACTGGTCAGCGGGGCAGCTGTGGCACTCGCGACCAGCCGATCAACCAGGTCGCTGCGACCAGCCTCCCGGAGGGCGGCGGTCACATCACTGAGGAGAGCCGGGCTGATCGCAGTCATGGGCCGATCCTACGCCAAAGCGTCAAAACCGTCAGTTGGTGCTGCTCGATCGTTACGGCGCTGCCGCCTTGCTCAGCCGCAGTGACCAAGACTGGCAGTCCTTTCTGTTAAGCGAGCGGGCCCGGCGCTGCTTGCGGGAGGCCTGCTCGATTGTCTTGAGCTCCTCGGCCTTCTGCTGCAGCTCACCTGCAAGCGCATCCAGGTCGTCTGCGGCGTCACGCAGGTGGCTGGAGTTCCCCCCTCTCAAAACCAAACCCACTTCCAGTGGAAAGGCAACCGAACTGCAGCAGCTACGCCAGTTGGTGGTGCTGACCATCGGCGGGCTGAGCTGACATACCTCCAGGCAATTAGGTGACGAGCATCACCCCTCTTGCCT
>CAIKWV010000572.1 GCA_903831165.1 uncultured cyanobacterium | reverse complement strand
GGCGATTCAAGTGATGCGCTGGAGCGGCATCGATCGGTTGGCTGTGGGGGTTGGTCGGGCCCGGTTAGCAACGGATCGCGATATCGCTGTCATCAGAACTTGCTCATCAAGGCTTCAGTTTTGTCCTGCGCCGATGCCTGCCGGCGTTGCCCGGATCTTCAGGCCGACACCAGCGCCTCACCGCCCAGCTCCAGCAGGCCGCCGCCCAGCTGGGCGCGCTCGATGCGGATGTTGGGATCCATCGGCAGCCGGCTCCGCCTTGCCCCCGGCTCGGCCCGCAGCTCCACGGTCCCCTCCACGGCCGCCACTTCGGTGGCCAGCTCAATCGCCCGGCCTTCGCCTGGGGGATCGATCCCACCGGCAGCCGAGAGGATCAGCCGGTCCTCGGCGATGCGGATGCTGCTCAGCGGAGCCAGCCCCAGCAGCTCTTCCGCCAGGCCGTCCCCCAGGCCGCTCCAGGGGGGGATGCTGAAGGAGCGGCCCAGGCCCTCGCCGCTGAAGACCACCTGGCCGCGCACCCGGAAGGCATGCTCCAGCTGCACGGCGCGGGTTCGTAGCAGCACCCCCATCCGCACCCGGATCGCCTCGCTGCGCAGGGTCACCTGTTCAATCTCCAGGCGCTGATACACCACCCGGCGGGCCGTCAGCCGCACCCCTTCCAGGCGACCGCGCAGCAGCTCGGCCGCCGATCCCTCCAGTTGGATCTCCAGATCCCCGATCGCCTCGCACTGTTGGCGCAGCCACAGCTCCAGGCCGCGGGCCAGCAGGGCCAGCATCGGCCCACCGCGCCCCGCCACCGGCTCCGGGGAGCCGGTGGCGGAATCAGCGGCAGGGGGGGAGGCGTCCTCGGGCATCCAACGCCATGGCGACACGGGTCCTCTCCTAACAGAGCTGAGCGCACCAGTGCTGGCGCTCGTCGTCGTACAGGCGCGATTTGCTTAATCTGCGGCGATGCTGCTGCTTCTCCAGGCCCTGGTCAGCCTTGCCTTCGGCGGCGGTGCCGGCTGGCTTCTGGGCCGCGGCGTGCCCCGTCTCGTCCAGCGCTCCGGATCCCTGGCCCGCCGTAGCCCGACCACCCAGCTGTTGTTCGGCCTGGCGCTGCTCATTCCCTGGGGGATCGGCGGCTTGGCGCTGCTGCTGTTGCTCAGTCGCCTGGACCTACTGCTGTTGGTCGTGGGCTACTGGGGCGGTTTTCTGCTGGCCCGTCGCCGGCTTGGCCTCTGAGCCTGAGGGGGACCTGCCTGGAGCTGCTGCTCAGTCCATGCGGGCGCGGCGGCCGGCCAGGAAGGCTTCGGCGGCGGTCACCCCGGCCAGCAGCAGCAGGCCCGCCAGGCCCAGCAGCTGTTGCTGTTCCGTGGGGCCGCCGCTGGCCGGTGCCAACAATGCGCCCGCCAGGAACCAGCCGCTGGCCAGGATCGAGTTGATCCAGTAAGCGCGCCAGCGCCGCTGATACAGGTAGCCGCTGCCCAGACCCGGCAACAGATTGAGCAGGGCCGCCAGGCCCGGTGAGGCGGCCGCCAGCACCTGTTTGCGGGTCGGCTCACTCGCCAGGGGATCGGTGTTCAGGCGATCGGCAGGCACGGCATCCGTCGTCTTGGGATCAGGCGTCACGGGGTCGGCAGTCACAGAAGGGGCAGGGGAATGGCGATTCGGGAGAGCCGTTCACGGGCGCTCGGAGCACCGGGGCCTGGCTGCAGCCAGCCTGGGCTTCGCCCGCATGCCGACTCTGGCGGGGATCAAGCCTGGCTGCGGCATCAGGGGCCCCAGAGGCGCAACAGATTGCTGTAGCTGCGGCTGATCAGGTCGAATTCCTCGCTCTTGCCCTCGCGGGCGAACAGGGAGCGGCGGGCCGTGTCCAGTTCAAACAAGAGTTCCCGTTGTTCCGCGCCGCGGATCCGGCTTTCGATCCAGCCCACCGCCACCAGCCGTTCGCCCTGCCCCACCGGTTCGACCCGATGCAGCAGGGTGCTGGGGTACACCACGGCAGCGCCGGCCGCCAGCTTGTGCCGCTCTTCGCCACTGGGAAATTCCAGCACCAGTTCGCCGCCGCTGTAGTCCGCCGGCTCGCTGAGAAACAGGGTGAAGGAGAGGTCGGAGCGGCCTTCGGCCATGTAGGCATCGTCCAGATGGCGGCCATAGCCCTCCCCGGAGCCGCTGCGGCTGAAGCGCAGGCTGTGCAGGCGCAGGGGCAGGGCCGCGGCCTGCACCAGGGGATCGGCCGCCAATGCCTGCAGCACCCCCGCTGCCAGCTGGCGATGCAGGTCACTGTCGCGGGCCAGCTGGCGGTTGTGCTTGACGGCGCGGGCGTGCCAGCCGGCTGTCTCGATGCCGGCCTGCCAGGGACTGGCGGCATCCAGCAGCTTGGATCGCAGCGTCTGCAGCTGCTCCGGGCTGAGGATCCGCTCCAGCTGAAAGCGCATGGTCACCGCTCAGTCCTCCAGCCCATGATCGCCGGCAGGCGATGACCTTGGGCCGGCAGGGCCCCTGGCTGCTCCATCACCGCCTCCGCTGAAGCGAAGGGCGCTCGTGGTCTGGGCCGGTACCCCTCAATGGCTGGGTCCATCGCCCTGGCGTGGGCTGGACGGACGCGGATGCCTGGGCGCTGGAACAGCTGGCACTTGGATCCCAGTGACCGGGCCCCGGGCATCGGTGCCATTTCGCACAGGCAACTGTCGCCTCTGGCCCCCAGCCTCCGCCGCTGTCGCCAACAATGGCCGCATCGCCCACCTGATCCAGCCATGGCCCGACCCTCCATTGCCCTGTTCCTGGCCACCGCCGGCCTGATCGCCGGTGTCACGGGCTGCGGACAGAGCTCCCACTCCCCGGCTCCCAAATCCGGCGAGACGATGGCTCCCAGCAGCTCCGCACCGGCAGTGGCCCCGGCCAAACCCAAGGCTGAAATGGGTGAGAAGGGTGAGAAGGGTGAAAAGGGTGGCGAAGGCGGTGAAGGTGGAGAGGGCTGATCCCCGGTCGATCGCCGTCGTCGGTGCCGGGGTGGCGGGCTGTGCCCTGGTGGCCCAGCTGCGCCGGCTCGGTTGCCGGGCGCCGATCACCCTGCTGGAAACGGGACGCGGTGCCGGTGGTCGGGCCGCCACCCGCCGCTCCCGCCGGGATGACGCCCTGGCGATCGACCATGGCGCGCCGCTGTTCAACATCAGCGCCGAGCCGGCTCCTGCCCTTCTGGCGCCCCTGCGGCAGGGCGGCTGGATCGGGCCCTGGCCTCCGGGCCCAGCCGGCCTGGCGACCCTGGAGGCGGATGGCCGGATCGCTGCCGGCAGCAACGACGCCCGACTGGCGGGCGAGATCCATGGCGGCGGCCGCGGCATGGAGTCCCTCGCCGGCGGGCTGCTGGAGCTGGCGGCGGCCGCCACGCCCGCCGGGGTGGCCGGTCCCAAGGTCTGCTATGGCGTGATGGTGCGGGACCTGGTTCCAACTGCCGCTGGACCCTGGCGTCTGCTCGATGCACAGGGGCAGGTGCTGGCCCAGGCCGACTGGTTGGTGCTGGCCGGCACCCTGCTGGCCCATCCCCGCGGGCCCCAGGTGTTCGGCTGGTCGGAGGTGCCCCTGGCCGCGGCTGCCCGTCGGCTGGGCGATCCACGGCTGGCCGCGGCGCTCCAGTCCATCGCCGCCCTCAGGAGTGAAGCCCGCAGCAACCTGCTGCTCATGATCGCCGCGGCGGCGGCCCGGCCCTGGCTGTCCCTGCCCTTTCGCCATCTGAGCTTCACACCGGAGGCCCAGGAGCGTTGGGGGCTGGAGCGCCTCTCGATTCAGCCGCTGGCGGATGGCCGCGTGGTGGTGGTGGCCCATTCCAGTGCGGCCGTGGCGGATCGCTACCTGGGGATCCATGGCAGCCGCTCCTCCGCCGGCCGCCTGCTGGACGCCCCGGCGGATCCTGGGGCCGAGCTGAGGCTGATCCAGGCCCTCAGCGAGGCGTTATCAGCCAGCCTGGTGGCCGTGTTGCCCGATGGCGAGGGCCTGGCCGGGGTGGAGCAACGCCAGTTAATGCGCTGGGGAGCGGCCTTCCCCTGCGCTCCCGGGCTCGATGCCGAGAGCATGGTCTGCCCCGACAGCCGGGTAGCGCTCTGCGGCGATGCCATCGCTGGCCCCGGTTTCGGCCGCATCGAGGGGGCGCTGCGCAGTGGGGAGTGGCTGGCGGCAAGGCTGCTCAGCGAAGTCGCAGCCAGCTGAACCTTTTCTTGGGCGTTGGGACGGGCGCTTGGAGGTTGTCCCAGCCAGCCGATGAACCTACTGGATCGGCCAGACAGCGCCTCTGTTGCTCCCGCGAATCCAAGCTCGGCCCGGGGCCGGCTGGATCAGGCTGGTTGGAGGGCCCGCTGCAGGCTGTCCAGCCGCCCGGCGTTCACCCCCAGATCGGAGTCGCCGAGCCGGGAGGCGGAGCGGGCCTGCAGGGTCTGATGCTCCTGGTCGGGATAGAGCTCCAGATCGTCGACGAAGCCGAACAGGCGGCTGGTGGCGGTGGCATGCAGATAGCCGCCGCCGGTTTCCACCACGGTGATGCCTTCAAGGTTGAGCACCGCCGGCAGCAGGCCCTCCAGGGCCGCCGCCGGATCGGCCGCTGGCCAGTCACGCCGACTGCAGTGGGCCGGACCGGGGCAGGGGGCCAGGCTGCCGGCGTGGACCCCCAGCTCCGCCGGCACCGGCCCTTCGAGATGGAGCAGGGAGGCGGCTGCGGGCTGGACCCCGATCAGCAGCAACAGCAGCCCCAGCACCAGGCTGGCGCCATGGCGAGCCAGGTTGGGGCGGAGTGCCAGGGGGGACATCGTTGAGGTCTCACGGGTGGGGAAATGGTGGCGGATCCGGCTCTCAGGCGCCGTGAGGGCCAGGGGCTGGGTTGAGCCAGGTGTCGGCCACCAACTGCGGTTGATCGATGTGGGGCAGGTGGCCGCAGTCAGCCAGCTCCTGCAGGCGCTCCCCCACCAGGGCCAGGGCGGCGCGTTTCTGGGCTGGGCGCAGGATGCGGTCATCGGCGCCCCAGAGCACGGCCAGGGGTTGGGGCGGCAGCGGCGCGCCGCAACCGGCGAAGCCGCCGGAGCGGGCAAAACGCCGCAGGGCTTCTCCCCAGCCCGGGGTCCGCAGATGCAGCGACGCGATTTCCAGCTCCGGCGCCCCAACCCCGCTGTCGGGGTCGGCGAAGGCGCTGCGGCACAGGCCCCGGCGCACCCCGGGCAGGGACAGGAACCGCACCCCCAGGCCATCGAGCAAGGGCGGCAGGGGCATGGGCCGCCCCGTCAGACCCGCTGGAGCCAGCAGCAGCAGTCGGTTGATGCGCTCAGGCTGGCGCCGGGCCAGTTCCACCGCCACCGAGCCCCCCATCGAGGCGCCGATCAGCCCCAGGGGGGCGGCGTCGAGGCGATCGCTGATGGCCGCCAGCAGGGCCTCCAGATGGGCCAGGACCCCGCGGGGGCAGTAATCGCCGTCGTCGGGGCGGGGGGTGAAGCCGAAGCCGTAGAGATCGGGAATGATCAGGCGATGCTGAGCCGCCAGCAGGGGCACCAGGCGCCGAAACTCCAGCAGGGAGCTGTCAAAGCCGTGCAGCAGCAGCAGCGGCGGCCCGCTCCCCACCACGGCCACCGGCCAGCTGCCGCTGAGGCCATCAAGGGACCACCACTGCACCGCCGCGGCCAGGGCCCGCCCCTGGGGATCAAGCAGGTGGATGGCGGCGTGTTCGAGCAGTTCCCGTCCGGTTTCAGGGTTCACGCCACCCTCAGTTCGGCGGTGGTGCTGACCAGTGCGGTGAGCAGATCCGTGCCGTTGACCCGGAACGGCAGTTGATGCAGATCCGAGCCATCGCGGCAGGCGAAGCTGCAGATCCGGTTCAGCTCCTCGAGGCTGGCGCCGCCGAGTCCCAGGTCGGCCAGGTCGACCGGCAGGCCCAGGCGGCGGAACAGGCTGATCAGTTGGCGGCGGGCCTGGGGCGCCAGGCGGTTGCCGCCCACCTGCTCCTCCAGGCGCAGCTGCACCAGGATGCCGAACCCCACCTTCTCGCCGTGCAGACGGCCGTGGCTGGCGGCCAGTTGGGTGAGGCCGTTGTGGACGGCGTGGGCGGCGACGGTGCGGCAGCGGGCTCCGCCCAGACCCCCGATCAGCCCGGCGGTGAGGCCGCAGGCTTCGGCGACCCGCACCCAGGCTTCGCCACCGGGTTCGGCCAGGGCGGCCTCCCCTTCCAACAACAGCTCATCCCGCAGCAGGCGGGCCATCTGGACGGCTTGGCGCACCAGGCCATCGAGGCTGTTGGAGCTGCTGACCGAGGCTTCGTACCACTTGGCCATGGCGTCGGCGATGCCGCTGGCCAGGGTGCGCCCCGGTGCTTGAACCACCAGGTCGTGGTCGAACACCAGCAGCTCGGGGCAGCGATCGAGGGCCAGATCGCGCTCAAAGGCCCCCGCCGGTGAATAGAGATTGGCCAGGGCCGTCCAACCGGCGCAGGTGGCGGCGCTGGTGGGCACGGTGATGCAGGGCAGGCCGAGGCGATGGGCCAGCAGTTTGCCGGCGTCGAGCACCTTGCCACCGCCGGCGGCGATGACGCTGTCGATGCGGTCGCCTGGCGCGTCGTCGTCCTGCCGCAGCAGATTCTGGAGCCGGGCCAGATCCTGTTCGCAGCAGTCGTGCTCCAGCTCAGCCAGCAGGGGCTCGACCCCGGCGGCCTGGAGATCAAGGACCAGTTGGCGGCGCAATGCTGCGGTGGCCTGGCTGCGGCCGAGCAACAGGGGCCGGCGGCCCAAAGCGGCGATGGCCGGCAGGGCTTGGGGCCAGGCTCCCGGGCCCCGCAGCACCTGGGCCGGTGCCATCGCGTGCTGACTGAGGGGCAAAGCCATCAGAGCAATCTAAAAGTCGACATGAACGCCTGATGGCACTGGGGAGGCAGCGGCGAAATCGGGTCCAGAGGCTGACACGCACCCCGCCCGCCGGCTGATTCAGGGCCGAAAGGCCTCAGAACTACCGGTGGGCGGGGCTTGCTTGCGCTGGACTGTCGCTGATTCCGCGCTTCGGTGGGCTTCAGGCACTGGCGCCGGCCAGTTCCGGCATCGAGGGCATGGCCTCTTGCTTGAGGATCACCACCTGCTTCTCGTCGTTGACATCGACCAGGGCGGCATCGCCATCGCTGATCCGGCCGGAGAGGAACTCCTCGGCCAGGGAGTCTTCCAGCAGGCGCATCACGGCCCGGCGCAGGGGACGGGCCCCGTAGCTGGGGTTGTAGCCCTCTTCGACCAGGAGCTCCTTGAAGGCTTCGGTGACGGCCAGACGGATGCCCTTCTCCTGCATGCGGGCGAAGATTTCGCGCAGCATGATTTCGGCGATGTGCTTGACCTCGTCACGGGTGAGTTGACGGAAGACAATGATCTCGTCGAGACGGTTGAGGAATTCGGGGCGGAAGTACTGCTTGAGTTCTTCGTTGACCAGGGAGCGGATGCGGTTGTACTGGGTTTCTTCCACATCGCCGCCGCCGAATTCGAAGCCGAGGCCACCGCCACCCTTTTCAATCACTTTCGAACCGATGTTCGAGGTCATGATGATCAGGGTGTTCTTGAAGTCCACCGTTCGGCCCTTGGAGTCGGTGAGGCGGCCATCTTCGAGCAGCTGCAGCAGCAGGTTGAAGACGTCGGGGTGGGCCTTCTCGATTTCATCGAACAGCACCACGGTGTAAGGACGGCGCCGCACCGCTTCGGGGAGCTGGCCCCCTTCGTTGAAGCCCACATAGCCCGGAGGCGAACCGATCAGCTTGCTGACGGTGTGGCGCTCCATGAATTCCGACATGTCGAGCCGGATCATTGACTCTTCGCTGCCGAAGAAGTAGGTGGCCAGGGCCTTGGTCAGCTCGGTCTTACCGACGCCGGTGGGGCCGGAGAAGATGAAGCTGGCAATCGGCCGGTTGGGGTTCTTGAGGCCGACGCGGGCACGGCGGATGGCGCGGGAGACGGCCTTGACGGCTTCGTCCTGGCCGATCAGGCGCTGGTGGAGGGTTTCCTCCATGTTCAGCAGCTTCACCGACTCGCTTTCGGTGAGTTTCTGCACCGGCACGCCGGTCCAGGAGGCAACGATATGGGCGATGTCCTCTTCGGTTACCACCGGTGCGCGACCGGTGGGCTCGCTGCCCCCCTCGGCGAAGGCGCTGCCGGTCCTGGCCGCAGGCTCGGAGACCGCCACGGCGATGGCCTCGGATTCCGGCGCGGTCGCGGCCTCGGGCTCCTCGTCGCGACGGGCCTGCAGGATCGAGCGAATCTGCTCGCGCAGTTCGACTTCCTTGTCGCGCAGTTCACCGGCCTTGGCGAAGTCCTGGTCGCGGACGGCGTCCTCCTTCTCCTTCTGGACGGTGCGCAGTTGCTTGTCCACCTCCTTGGCGGCGGGCGGCAGCTTGGAGTTCATCAGCCGCACCCGGCTGCCGGCCTCGTCGATCAGGTCGATCGCCTTGTCCGGCAGGAAGCGATCGGAGATGTAGCGGTCGCCGAGGGTGGCGGCGGCCACGAGGGCTTCATCGGAGATCTTGAGGCGATGGTGCTGCTCGTAGCGCTCCCGCAGGCCGCGCAGGATCTCGATCGTGTCATCGACGGAGGGCTCACCCACCATCACCGGTTGGAAACGGCGCTCCAGGGCGGCGTCCCGTTCGATGTGCTTGCGGTATTCGTCCAGTGTCGTGGCGCCGATGCACTGCAGCTCGCCCCGGGCCAGGGCCGGCTTGAGGATGTTGGCGGCGTCGATCGCCCCTTCGGCCGCACCGGCGCCGATCAGGGTGTGGACCTCGTCGATCACCAGGATCACGTTGCCGGCGGAGCGGATCTCCTCCATGATTTTCTTGAGGCGCTCCTCGAATTCGCCCCGATATTTGGTGCCGGCCACCAGCAGGCCGATGTCGAGGGTGAGAACGCGCTTGTCCTCGAGGATGTCGGGTACATCGCCGGTGGTGATGCGCTGGGCCAGGCCCTCGGCGATGGCGGTTTTGCCGACGCCCGGCTCGCCGATCAGCACAGGGTTGTTCTTGGTGCGGCGACCCAGGATCTGGATCACCCGATCGATTTCGTTGTGGCGACCGACCACCGGATCGAGTTTGGAATCGGCGGCCAGCTGGGTGAGGTTGCTGCCGAACTCATCGAGGGTGGGGGTTTTGGTCGAACCCTTGCCGCTGCTGCCGGCGGCCACTTCGGCCGTCTCGCCCAGCATGCGGATCACCTGGGTGCGCACCTTGGCTAGATCGACGCCGAGGTTTTCCAGGACCCGGGCGGCGACGCCTTCTCCCTCGCGGATCAGGCCCAGCAGCAGGTGCTCGGTGCCGATGTAGTTGTGCCCGAGCTGGCGGGCTTCCTCCAGGGACAGCTCGAGAACGCGTTTGGCACGGGGGGTGAAAGGGATCTCCACGGCCACGAAGCCGGAGCCACGGCCGATGATCTTCTCCACCTCAACCCGGGCGTCCTTGAGGTTGACCCCCATGGACTTGAGGACCTTGGCGGCCACACCGGTGCCTTCACCGATCAGACCCAGCAGGATCTGCTCCGTGCCGACGAAGTTGTGACCCAGGCGGCGAGCCTCTTCCTGGGCCAGCATGATCACCTTGATGGCCTTCTCGGTAAACCGCTCGAACATGGCCAGGGCCTGGTGCAAGTGCATCCAACCTATCAGGGTTGAAGCGGTGGTGTGTGTCCGGTTGGACCCTTCGGTGCTGATGCGGGAATAACCGAGTGCTGAACAGGGGTCTGGCGTGATCAGAATATAGTTGGACGCCTCTATTCTTCTGGTTTGAGGCTTAGGAATCTTCGGTTAGCCGAACCCCGGGCACCCTGCCTCACTTGCATCCAGCTTGAGCCATTGGATCAGGGCATCGTCGCCGTTGCGGTAGTAACCGTGACGGACGCCCGCCTCCCGGAAGCCAAAGCCGTCATAAAGCGCCCGGGCGGCCCTGTTGCCGCTGGCCACCTCCAGGGTGGCCCGCGTCGCCGCGCCGCGCCGGCCGGCGGCCAATAGCCCCTGCAGCACCAGGCGGCCCAGGCCCCGGCGGCGCTGCGCCGGGGCCACCGCCACCAGGGTGATGTGCAGTTCATCGACCACCAGCCAGCCGCAGGCCATGGCCAGCAGCTGCCCCTGGTGCCGGATCCCCACTCCGGGGCGCCGTTCGTCCTCCAATTCCCGCTGCCACTGGGCTGGGCTCCAGAGTCCGCCGAGGGCGAGGTGGTCGAGGGCCAGGCAGTCCTCCAGATCCCCCGGGTTCAGGGGCTGCAGCGGGGCGATCGGTTCGGTGGTCACGGTTCCGGGCGGCCTGGCTCCCTACGATCGACCCCTGCTGATCGATCCGGAGCTTTCACCCATGGTTCTGTCGTCCGCCACCGCGAGCGCCACCGCCACGGCCGCTGCTGCCGCCACGGCCTCCGGCATCAGTGCCGAAGCCGATTCCGGCCCGGATCGTCCTTTCGAGCCCGCCTGCGATCCGCTCAGTCCCAACCGCAACCTGACGCCGATCACGACCCGCATCAACGCCCGGGGCGCCCTGGAGGTGGGTGGCTGCCAGCTCAGCGACCTGGCCCAGCGCTACGGCACACCGCTCTATGTACTGGATGAAGCAAGCGTGCGCGCCAGCTGCCGGGCCTACCGCCAGGCCCTGGAACAGTTTTATCCGGGTCCGTCCCTGGCCCTCTACGCCTCCAAGGCCAACAGCTCCCTGGCGATTTCGGCTCTGGTGGCTTCCGAGGGGCTGGGCCTTGATGCCGTCTCCGCCGGCGAGCTGCTGACCGCCCTGGCCGGTGGCATGCCGCCGCAGCGGATCGTGCTGCATGGCAACAACAAGTCGGCCGAGGAGCTGGAACTGGCCGTCGCCCGGGGCGTGACCGTGGTGGTCGACAACTGGAACGACCTTGAGCTGCTGGCGGCGATCGCCCCGGCTCAGGAGGACCGGGTGCGCCTGTTGGTGCGCTTCACCCCCGGCATCGAGTGCCACACCCACGAGTACATCCGCACCGGCCACCTCGACAGCAAGTTCGGCTTCGATCCCGACCAGCTGGAGGCGGTGCTGCGCCATCTCGCCGCCTGCCCCTGGGCTGATCTTGACGGGCTGCACGCCCACATCGGCTCCCAGATCTTCGAACTGGAGCCCCATCGCGATCTGGCCGGGGTGCTGGCTGACGCGCTGCAGCTGGCCCGCTCCCTCGGTCATGCCTGCACGGATCTCAACGTCGGGGGCGGCCTCGGGATCCGCTACGTGGCCGGCGATGACCCCCCGTCGATTCAGGACTGGGTGCGCACGGTGGCTGAGGCGGTGCTGGCCGCCTGCACGGAGCGGGGCCTGGCCCTGCCCCGGCTGCTCTGCGAACCGGGGCGATCCCTGGTGGCCACGGCAGGCGTCACCCTCTACAGCGTCGGCAGCCGCAAGGCCATTCCCGGCCTGCGCACCTATCTTTCGGTCGACGGCGGCATGAGCGACAATCCGCGCCCGATCACGTATCAGTCGCAGTACACGGCTGTGCTTGCGGATCAGCCCGAGGCCCAGGCCAGTGAAACCGTGACCGTGGCCGGCAAGCACTGTGAATCCGGTGATGTGCTGCTCAAGGATCTGGCCCTGCCGCCCGCAGCCCGCGGGGATGTGCTGGCGGTGTTCGCCACCGGGGCCTACAACGCCTCGATGAGCTCCAACTACAACCGCATTCCCAGGCCGGCGGCGGTGCTGGTGGGCGATGGGCAGGCCGAGCTGGTCCAGCGCCGCGAACAGCCGGAAGACCTACTGCGCTACGACGTCCTGCCGTCACGGCTGGACTCGGTAAGTTGAGTCCAGGCGTGCATCGGTGTGCCGATGTTCCGGTCCCAGGGCTTGAGCCCGTTCTTTCAGGGACGGCTCTCGACCCCAGAGATCGTCGCCATCTCGCCGGATTTTCAAGCTCTTCCCCGTGACCTGGCTGCAGAAT
>CAIKWV010000571.1 GCA_903831165.1 uncultured cyanobacterium | reverse complement strand
CCAGGCCGGCTACGACCCGGTCTATGGCGCCCGGCCCCTGAAGCGGGCGATCCAGCGGGAGCTGGAAACGCCGATCGCCAAGGCGATCCTGGCCGGCCAGTTCCTGGCGGGCAGCGTCGTGGCGGTGTCGGTTCAGGAGGGGCGCCTGCACTTCCAACCCCAGGAGCCGGCCCGGTTACCGGTGCTTGTTTGAGCGTTTCGTCGGCTTGGTCGGCCTAGGGCCATGGCTGGGCCTAGCAATCCCTTCGATGTGGGTCGGGCAGCCGTTCTGAGGAGTGGTCCATGCGATCAGAGGGGCAAGGGTGCCAGGTTCACCGTGTCGATGCAGGAGCACCTGCTTGAGCGGCTCTCTGAGATCCCCTGCGGCCATGGGCCGAGGCAACTGGCCAGCCTGCGCAAGGTCATCGAGAAGTTGCTAACCCCCCTATGGCTTTCCGTTGCCCCATGACAACCCTCGCCATTGCTACTTCCTTGCCATCGCCGCGGAACTAGCCCAGCGCCAAAGACGGTCCCATCGTCATCCCAGGACCCAGTAACTAACCAGCCCACCACCACCCAAGCCCAACCACCCATGACAACCGCCATGACCAGCCCGATCTGGATTGGCGCCAGCCAGGCCGCCGACTCCCTAGGCATCAGCATCAGCACCATCTACCGCTGGCGCAGCAGCGGCCTGCTCAAACCCGGCATCCACTGGCGCCGCAAAACCCCCAGCACCAACTCGCCGGTGCTTTATGACCTGGAACGCTGCAACCAGGCCATGGCAACTGCAACAACTACGGGGCTTGACGCCGTCGAACCGATCTGGGCGGTGGTCAAGACAGCTACGGCGAAAATTGGCAGCGCAAATGTCTAATCAGGTCTAGCAGTAGCTGCAAGTAGAGAATCCAGTTCAAAACTTCTCAAAAACCTAACCCAAGGCGTTGGCCTGCATACGCAGCTTGAGAACGTCCATCTGGATAGCTGCAATCCGCTTTTTAATTTTGCCAATCTCTGCCCTTTTGGGGTGATCTTGAGCTCCTAGGCAGTTCTCCGACTCAACAACAGCATCCTCTGCGTTTCTAAGCTTGTACATCTCAGCAACCATCTCTTCTTCCTTATCAATAATCTGCAAGCTCCACGGAAGCCCGATGGGTTTCTCATGGGGTACTGGGGCAGGGATCAGATTGCGGGCATTCTCAATGACGTGGACCCCGGCAACCGGTCCAGGGTGAATGAGAGTCTTCAGCCGGCCAGACTGGGCCGGGGACTCCACCATGAAACGCACCAGGCACACAGCGGAGCAGATCATCCGCAAGTTGCGCACCGCTGAGCAGCTGATCGCCTAGGGCAAGACCGTGGCCGACGTCTGCCGCGTGATCGAGGTGACGCAGCCGACCTATCACCGCTGGCGGCAGCAGTACGGGGGCATGCAGGCCGAGGAGGCCAGGCGGCTGACGCAGCTGGAGAAGGAGAACGCCCGGCTCAAGAAACTTCTGGCAGAAGCGGAGTTGGAGAAAGCGATGCTCAAGGATCTTGTTGCGCCGCTAGGCGCACCTGACGGTGCGACGGGAAACTTCTGAGCCCGGAGCTTCGTTGCGCTGCAAAGCGCACCTCGCGGTGCGACAGGGCTGTTGTGGTCCTGCAGGAGCGTTACCGGGCGTCTGAGCGCCTCGTCTGCCGGGTGGTGGGGCAGCACCGCAGCACCCAACGACACCCCGTCAAGGTCGTCGATCTGGAAGAGACCAAGCTCCGGCAGCGTCTCCGAGACATCGCTGTTGAGCAGATCCGCTGGGGCCGCCGGATGGCCTACCGCGTGCTGCGGCGGGAGGGCTGGACCGTCAATCACAAACGGGTGCAACGGCTCTGGCGGGAAGAGGGTCTGCAACGGCCCACTCCCAGGAAGCGCAAGCGGGCACGACCCGCGGACGGCTCAGTGCGGCGTCACCGTGCCGAGCATCCCCACCAGGTCTGGGCCATGGACTTCCAGTTCGACGCTACAGCTGATGGCCGCAGACTCAAGTTCCTGAATGTGATCGACGAGCACAGCCGCCTATGCCTGGCGATCCGGGTGGGCAGGCGCTGCAAGGCCAAGGATGTTGTGGCGGTGCTGGAGGAGCTCGCCAGCGTTTACCCGGCCCCGGCGTTCATCCGCAGCGACAACGGTCCGGAGTTCATCGCCCAGGCCCTACGGGACTGGTGCGAGGCCAGCCCCACCACCAGCACGGCCTACATCGCGCCGGGATCCCCATGGGAGAACGGATTCGCGGAATCCTTTAACGGCCGCTTCCGGGATGAGTTCCTCAACAGGGAGCTGTGACGTGGACCCCAAAAACTGATCCAGCCCTTATGAGAGCTTCCCTATCGGCCAGACTTGGCCAGGAGAAGCCCCATGAAACGCAAGCGCCACAGCCCCGAGCAGGTCATCCGCAAGCTGAGAACTGCTGATCAGCTGCTCAACCAAGGCCAAACCGTTGCCGATGTATGTCGAGCTTTGGAGGTATCTGCTGCCACCTACCACCGTTGGCAGCATCTCTACGGAGGCATGAAATCCACGGAAGCCAAGCGGCTCAAGGAGCTGGAACAGGAGAACTCTCGACTGAAGCGTTTACTTGCTGAGGCAGAACTCGACAAGGCCATGCTCAAAGAGCTTGCCGAGGGAAACTTTTGAGCCCGGAACGTCGACGCAGAGCTGTCGTGGTTCTGCAGGATCGATTCCGGGCTTCCCAGCGCCGGGCCTGTCGTCTGGCTGGCCAGAACCGCACCACCCAACGACGGCCAGTGCCGGTGGCAGACATCGAGGAGCACAAGCTCAGACAGCGGATTCGAGAGCTGGCTCGGCGCCACATTCGCTGGGGTAGGCGACTGGTTTACAGGCGTCTGCGAATCGAGGGTTGGAACGTCAACCACAAGCAGGTGCAAAGGATCTGGCGCGAGGAGGGGCTACAGAGGCCCCTGCCGCGTAAGCAAAAGCGCTCACGACCGGCAGACGGTTCCAGAGAGCTCCTTAGAGCCGAGTACCCGCATCATGTGTGGGCGATCGACTTCCAATTTGACCAAACGATGGATGGGAGAAGAATAAAATTTCTGAATATTGTGGATGAATATAGTCGCATGTGTCTTGCCATTCGTGTTGGTAGACGTTGTAAGGCTATGGATGTAATTGACACGATTGAGGAACTTCTAAAGCAGTATCCAGCACCCACTCATCTACGCATGGACAATGGCCCTGAGTTCATTGCCCATGCATTACAGGAGTGGTGCACAGGTAGTGGATCAGGTGCGGAATACATCCCGCCAGGTTCACCTTGGGAGAATCCATTCGTGGAATCATTCAACAGCCGGCTCAGGGATGAATTCTTGAATATCGAGATTTTCGCATCGTTGTTGGAAGCAAAGGTATTGGCAGAGCAACACAGGATGGAGTACAACAGCTACAGACCGCACTCGGCTCTCCAGGGGCGTACGCCCCTGGAAGTCCTCCAGCAATGGAAGGCGGCTTGATCACCCCACCAGCTCTCATAGGAACTGGACCACTGAT
>CAIKWV010000570.1 GCA_903831165.1 uncultured cyanobacterium | reverse complement strand
TTGTTGCGCCGCTGGCTTGGCATCAGCCCCCAACCTCAGAGCACTTGTCTGTTGGTGACCCTCGTGCAGGCGGGCAAGCTGCCCCAAGGCACCGCTTTGAGCACAGCTTCAATGTTAAATGAACTGCAGGCCTTTCTTGAAGCCCACTAGGCAACCAGCGGGCGGCATTGCCGCATTCCTTTCCCCAAGCCATGGATTACAAGCTGATTTGCCAGGCTTTGAGCAACCGTTGGCGATGGCGCCAAACCCGTTCCCAGCTGGCTCGGGTCACGATTGTTTCTCAGTTTTATCCCCCTGATTTTGCTGCCACTGGCCAATTCATTGACCAGATCTCCCAAGGTCTCGCTGCCCGTGGCATCCAGAATCTGGTCCTGAGCGGCCAACCCGGTTACGCTTTTCATTGCGATCGAGCCGAGCGGATCGAGTTTCACCCCAACCGTTGCATCCGCCGTACCTCGCTCTCACGCTTTTGGCCCCAGCGCATCCGCGGGCGTGTGGTGAACAGCTTGTTATTTTCTCTCCGCACCTTTTTGCGTCTCTTTCGTCAGGCCCGACGTGGAGACCTGCTGTTGTTTACCACCGAACCGGCCTATCTGCCGGTCATGGGCTGGTTCACGCGGCTGCTGACCCGTTCCCCCTACGTACTGCTTCTGTATGACATTTATCCGGATATCGCCGTATCCCTGGGTGTTGTCTCCCGCAGTCAACTGTTGGTGAGGCTCTGGACTTGGCTGCAGCAGCGGGCTCTGGCTTCGGCCGAAGAGGTGATTGTGCTGAGTTCCACCATGGCGGCCCATCTGCGAGATCACTATCCTGATGTTGAGACACCCATCAGCGTCCTGCCCAGCTGGGCCGATCCAGAGTTGATCCGTCCGCTGGCCAAGGCGGACAACTGGTTTGTGCAGCGCCACGGATTGCAAGACAGTTTTACGGTGTTGTATTCCGGTAACCAGGGTCGCTGCCATGACCTGAACACCTTGCTCGATGCGGCGCAGCTGTTGCGCGATCAGTCCGGCATCCAAATGTTGATCGTCGGTGCGGGCGCCCAGCATCAACAGCTTGTCGCCAGGGTGAAGCAGCAGGACCTCAGCAATGTTCGCTTTCTCCCCTATCAGGATGCCGAAGCGTTGCCGGCTCTTCTGGCCGCTGCCGATTTGGCGGTGGTCAGTCTGTTGGCCAGTGCTGAGGGCCAAGTGGCTCCCAGCAAGCTCTATGGCCATCTGGCTGCCGGCTCCGCCGTGGCTCTGATCTGTTCGCCCCACTCCTATCTGCGCAAGGAGCTTGAGCTAGGTGGCTTTGGAGCCGCTTTTGATACTGGTCAGGCTTCTGAGCTTGCGCAGTTCATTCGTCACCTCGCCGCCGATCACAATCGCTGCCAGCAATTCGGCCAGGCAGCCCGTCAACATCTGTTGGCGACGGCCACACCGGATATTGTGTTGCAGGCCTATGCCGATCTTCTCTCCCGCCACCTACCCCTCGGCGAGAAGAGCTATGCCTCCCTGTTGCCCGATACCGTGCTTGGGATCAGTTGTACCACCTGAGGATGCGTCGCTTCGATGGCCTTTCTGCGACGCCTGTTGCCTGGATCTTCTCGACGTCATGCCGCCGAGCTACCGCCGCCCCCGTTGCCCTATAGCTGGATTCTCACCAATCAGCTCGCCATCGGCCCCATGCCCGTCAGTCCCTTGCACTGGCAGCAACTCGAGGAGGCTGGCCTGCGGGGACGTTTCAGTTGCTGTTATCCGGACGAGGAGATATCGCCACCGTTGCCCGCGGGCTGGCTGGAGGCCAGGGTCTCCTTACCGGATCATCGCCAGCAGGAGGGGCTGCGCCTCGAGCGTTTGCTGGAAGCCCTGAGCACGGCAGAACAACTGTTGGATACAGGTACTCCGGTCTACCTGCACTGTCTGGCCGGCATCGAGCGCTCCCCTCTCCTGGCCGTAGGCCTGACGTCCCGAAGGCGTGGTATCAATGTGTTTGATTCACTCGATTGGGTTCGTCGCTGTCACCCTGCGTCTTTGCCGATTTATGGCCATCTAGAGTTATTGGAACGGATCCTGATGCCGTAATTCGCTACTACCTCTTGATTCCTGATTGTATTTGTTTGCATGCACAACGGAAATATTTCCCTTGTTTCCTGTAAGTCAAGGCCTGCTGCTCCCTTGGCCTGAGTCATCCATGCCATGCTTTAGCTGTAGTGATGTTTCTGGCTTGTCTAGCCGAGATGGTTGGAAATATGTGCTTTAAGCTGCGCTGGAGTTTGTATTGATGGCTTGTGCAGGCTGTTGAACTGTTTTGTGTTGATCACAGTTCGAATTATCTTCGATGATCATCTTAACCTCAAATGGTTGAGACATGCTGACAGCTTGGTTTGGGTTTGTGGTCGAGCTTCAGCCGTTGTTCAACCTCTGTTCTTGCCTTTGGGCTTTCGATTAAACGGACGGCTTAGTTGTCGGGACAGCCACCCCAAAGCCCCAATGGCTCCGTTTCGCTTTGGGCTTTGGCTGGTGACACCAAGTAGTTGGGATTTACTGCTGCCATTGGTTGGGCTTGAGCCTTTACTTTGCTCTTCTGTGCCTACGCCAGCATCTTGATAGGATTGAGCAATATAACCATCTCGAATATAACGATTGGAGACGTAAGAATTGCGGTAAGAATTTCGAGCATAGGTTCCACCGTAGCCGCCTCGTAGGTAGGAATCGCGGTAACGCTTGATGTATCCTCTCATGCCGCGGCCATAATTGCCGTAGCCTTTGCCTGCTTTGCTGTAGGCGCCGGCGTAGGCGTAGTGATAGTAGTAGCCATATTCATAGCCATAGTCGTTAAGGCGGCTCGGGAACGTGACCTGGTTGCAGATCAGGCCCAGCACGTCGACCCCGGTGGCTTTGATGCGGCGGCAGGCTTGGGGAGCCAGTTCCCGGCTCACTTTGCCAAGGCC
>CAIKWV010000569.1 GCA_903831165.1 uncultured cyanobacterium | reverse complement strand
CGGCAGCAAGCACCGCTACAGTTTGACGTTCGCCAAGGGCCAGTTACCACCAGTGAATGCATTCTGGTCGGTGACGATGTACGACGGCAAGACGCAGTTGCTGATCCACAATCCGATCAATCGCTACCTGATCAGTTCTCCGATGCTGCCCCATCTCAAAAAGAACGCCGATGGGTCGCTCACACTGCTCATCCAGCGGGACTCACCCGGCAAAGCCCAGGAGTCCAATTGGCTGCCGGCGCCAAACGGTCCGATCTATATGGTGATGCGCCTCTACTGGCCAAAGGACACCTCTCCTTCTATCCTGCCACCGGGCGAAGGCACCTGGAAGCCGCCGCTGGTGTTGCAGGCGAAATGATCGGGATTGCCAATCTCAGTTTCCGAACAGTTCGCCCCATTCGTTTTTTTATTTGTTTTCCCTCCCATTCACCCAACCCACCGCAAGAATCAATCATGAAGGGTCTGCAGAAGGTCTTACCAGTCTTCATTTCAGCTGCCGTGCTGATCGCTGTGGTGCCCTTGCACACCTCTGCACAAGCGCAAGCCACTGCTCCAAAGGCAGCTGGGCCTCAAGCCAAGCCGGCAGCCGGTCTGACGGGTCCATGCGAGGTCAAGGTTGAGAACTTTCGCGGCAAGCCCTTCTACGAAGTTCTCTTCATGAATCGCGAAGCCAATGGTCAGGGTATCGGTAATTACTTTAATTCGATTGGAAAGACATTTGATGTCCCCGACGCGGTGGTCGACGCGCGCTTCCGGGCACTGAATGCCGAGACGTTGAAAAAGAAGTTCGGTAGCGACGGGGTCTTTTTCAATGGCCCTCGGCGTTTTGTGGCGAACGACTCCAGCGGAATCGGCTATGACAACTGCAAGCCTAGAGTGATCGGCACGATCCCCTTTATTCCTTACGGCACTTTAACAGTCCCAAGTTTCAACAAGTTTGTTTCCGGACCGCCGGTGGCCTATAAGGTTTTGGTCTCCAAGCGCACCAATACCTTCACATTCAAAGCTGGAGAGCAGGTGCACGAGCTGATCACTCCTGAGGGTGCTGTGTACACCCTGTTCAGCATCTCCTTGAAGGCCGATCCCAACAACACCATCGAAAACCTGCCAACCCTTGGCAAGCGCCTGACCTTACCAAAGGGATGGACGTATCGGGTACGGACGCTGAACAAGGATCTCATCCTTTCATCCAGATACGATTCCAATCCACCCAACACCATCGTTCTCGACCAGTTGGAAGGCAACTATCAGTACAACCCTGGCGCCAAATAGTGGCCTAGGGATCGCCTGAACAGCTGCTGGGCTGTCCAACGCAGCATCCCGGGCGCTCTGCTCCACAGGTGACAGCCGCAGGCTGAAGACTGGCCTTGCTCTGCGCCTCCCGCAAGGGGGGCCAGAGTTGTTCCGCGTCTGGGCCAATCGCTGTCGCCTGACACCTCTGGCAGTCTGTGGCCAGCCGCCACGCAACCTTGCTGCGCATCGCTATCGCTGCCACTGCCGCTGCAGCCCTTCTCGCCGGTCCTGCTTTGGCAGCGCCGGACATCTCCAGGGATGGGGCGAACGCCAAGCCGGTAAGGATCGACATGCGCAACATGCGATTCATTGAGATCTTCCTGGCGTACCGCGACCCGAAGACGGGGGAGATTCTTGCTGAGTGCTACGGCACCTACGCCAACCCAGGCATCCCGGCCAGCAGGGACTCCGCTCCACAGGCGCTGGTGCAGGGCCTCGACATGAAGGCGATCCAGAAGCACTACGGCGTGCTCAGTGCCTCTCTGAACGGCCCGAAGTTGTCAACGGCTACCTGGTGGGAGATCGACGCTGGCACCGTCCGCCAGTTCGGTGGTCTCAAGGCTCCGCACACAGCGCAGCTGAACCTGGGCAAGGCGGCCAACATCAACGCGGTTGACCCCTATGTGACCAAAACCATCGCCCGCAAAAGCGCGATCAACTGGGCCAAGGGGACGATCGTGATGCTGCTTGATGATCCGTCTGGCAACACCTGGATCATGAAGGGCTACGAACTTGGGCTGAAGCCTCAGCGGACATACGAGCAATTCATGGCCGCTGGACCGTCTGTGTTCAAGAAGCTCCCTCCGGGCTGGAGGGCTCGCATGGTCACCCTGCAGCAGGACAATCTCGAGGTGCCTGCCGGTGGCGTTGCCTCGATCCTGTCAGACGAGTTTTTCAACGTCTACGACAGGACCGGACCTGGCATGAGCAACTCCAAGCCGTGAAGAACACCCTGTTTTTCTAGAGAATCCCATGGGCGCTTGCCTTGGCGGCAGGAAGGCCTGCAGCGGCCTCAGGCGAGATTCGGCCGCATGACCCCACCACCCACTCTCATCAAGCCAGGACCGATCAAGGGTGTCACCTCAGAGGTTCTCTCTGCTTACGCCTGGTTTTCGCGGCTGCCTGCGTTGGTTCTGCTGCGTCGCGATCGTGCCGGCGGGACTGTTCTGGCGACGCTGGGAAGGGCCTGATCATCGGCATGACATGACCTGGACCCCACTCCACAGCAGGCAGACAAGCCCCAGCCCTCGCTTCTGACGACCAGAGCCGTCAGGCAGCCATACAGTTCGTGCTCCTGCCGCTGACATGGGGGCAGACCTCCTGCTTCGCCATGGCGCCAACCCGGCTCATCCTCATCGCCACAGGGCTGGAGCTGCTGCTGCTGGCCGTGATGTGGATGTGTCGGCGCTGGCGCATCACGCCGATCCCGGTCCGTCTCCCCAGCTTGGCGATTCTGATCTGGCTGATCATCAGCGGCCTGGCTGCCGCCGGGGGCGGCGGCCACCCATCCGGCTGGACCAGTTTGTTGCCCCAACTCAGCAGCGGTCGTTCCGCCTGGCCGGAGACGGTCCTGGAGCTCAGCCGTGCCTATGCCCTGCTGCAGCTGATCAGCTGGTTGGCCCTGGACCTGCCGAGCTCGGTGCCCTGGTGGCCCCGGCCCGCCAGGATCCTCAAGGATCTGGTGCTGCTGGTGATCGCCAGTGCCGTCACCCTGGTGGTGATTCAGCAGCGCCATCAGGTCAATCTGGTGGGTCTGGTGACCACCTCCGCCATTCTCACGGCCGTGATCGGCCTGGCGGCCCAGGAATCGCTCAAGGACCTGCTCGCCGGGATCGTGCTGCAGGTGGATTCCCCTTTCCAGGAAGGGGACTTCATCGATGTCGGCGACGAAGCCAGCGGCTGGGTGATGTCACTGACCCTGATGAGCACCCGAATCCGCCATGTCCATGGGGCTCTGATCACCCTGCCGAACAGCCGCATCTGGGCCACGAACATTCGCCGTTTCGGCCCCCGGGGCCCGGTGGCCCGGGAGATCCACATCACCCTCGACAGCGCCTTTCCCCCCGAACAGGCCAGTGCCCTGCTGCTGCAGGTGGCCCACCGCCATCCGCTGGTGCTCAAGCAACCCGAAGCCGAAGCCTTCGTCTTCGCCTACGCCGATCACGGCGTCACCTACGAACTGGAGGTCTGGCAGGAGGATCCGAGCGACAACGGTTTTGACCAGCTGCGGGGCCAATTGCTGTCCCAGATCTGGTATGCGGTGGAGCGAAGCGGACGTAGTTTGCCCTATCCCGTGCGCGAACTGCGCCAGCTCAACACGCCGGAGCAGGGCAGCGATCCGGTCGGTTTTGATGCCCAGGCTCGCCTGGGGTTGCTGAGCCGCAACGTGTTGTTCCAGCAGCTGGAGCCCAGCCAGCTGGAGACGATCGCCCCGCTCACACGCTGCCTGCGCTTTGCCCAGGGGGAGGCGGTGGTGGTTGAAGCGGACGCCGGCCAGGCGATGTTTCAGGTGGTGAGCGGCCGATTGGAGGTGCTCAAGCAACTCGACAGCGGCGAGAGCAAGGTCGTGGCCGAGCTGGGCAGTGGCGTGGTCTTCGGCGAGATGAGTGTGTTCAGCGACGAGCCCCGCAGCGCCACGGTGCGGGCCTTGGGGGAGTGCGTGTTGCTGGAGATCGAGCGCGATGATCTACGGCCGCTGCTGGAGGGCAATCCCCAGCTGGTGGACTCGCTGGCGGAGCTGATCAGTGAGCGCCGCAGCCAGCTCAACAAGCTCAGCCAGGCCAGCAAGGAGGCCCAGGGCAACCAGCTGCTGCAGCACATGCGCCAGATGTTTCTCAACCTCAAGGGGACCTGACGACTGCGGCGCGGCCGGCTGGGGCAGGGCCTGGTGGTCCAGGCCAGCAACTGTGCAGACCGGCCTGGGAGCTGATGCCGCTGTCAACCGGCCAACATGGATCGACCCAGGGCAACCTCGGACTAGGCGCCTCCGCTGGGCCTGGGGCTACGCATCCTCCTCGCCACTGTCGCTGTCGTCTTCAGCGTCCTCGTCGTCTTCGTCTTCGCCGAGGACCTCCTCCAACAGTTCCCGGGCGGTCTTGAGGCGAGCACTGTCGGCGGCCCAGACGGCGATGCTGACGGCATCGGGCTGCTCATCGGCAAGGAACTCCTCCAGGTTGTCGAGATGGTGCTCCTCGACGAAGTTCAGCAGGACCAGGCTGATCTGCAGGGCATCCTCAGGGCTGATTTCGGCGGCCTCCATGGCATCGAGCACAAGCTGGATCGCAGGATTCACGTTGTCGTCGGGCTGGCTGGCTTGGTCGGCGCTGCTCATGGTCCGGGCAGAAAGGTCGCCTCCACCTTGGGCGACGCTGGGCCGGATCGCAGCCCTGTGGGATGCCATGTCTGGTGTTGATCGCAGCATGAACCTCGTCGTGGCTGGCACTGCTGTTGCCGCAACACGGTGCGCTGCTGCCGATGCGCCACCGGGTTTTGGGGCGATCCCATCGAACAATTCCGGGCTGGCGAGGCGGCTCCAGACCCCGATGGCGCGGTCGGAGCCGGCCCTATTGCCGAAATGGATGGGTTCACGGGTCATGGCCCCACGGAGGCATTGGGCCTAAGGCTGCGTTGGGCTCCCGGCTGCACTGAACGATCCAACCAATCGCCCCCGAGCCATCCCGACACGAAGCGAGTGGATTCCTGAACCCGATGCCTCACGCTGCCGTCCAGCGGCTCCAGCAGGTGCTGGCCACCATCCGCCTGCTTGCCCAAGGCAACTTGGGGATCCGCAAACAGCCAGATGACGATCCGAACCGTCTGATCCTGTCCGACGATGCCGTGTTGTCTGGTGGGCGCCAAGGGCAACAGCAAGGCGTGTCTGTGGATACCACCTCATCGAGTGTCGGGCGAGCGGGGGAGGACGGTTGAGCCACGCCGTGCGTTCGTTCAGGCCTCAGCAATCGCCAGGCAGCTTCCTGCCCAACTTCAGATCCAGATGCACCCGTTCGCGCTCGGGGATTGTTCTGCGCTCTGGCCTGGGCTCCAACCGCAGCTCCACGCCGGAGGCCACTTCTCCCATGACCGCAATGCAGCGTGGCAAGGTCGACGTCGGTCGATCTGCTGTTGTGGCGCCTCCGCCGTAGGTTCCGGTTCCAGCCGCTGGACCCTCACAGCCGGTGAGATGGCGCGGCTGCTCACAATGGAATCCGATCGGTTCCTGACCCGCCACCCCTGCCATGCCTCCGTCCCCTGATCCTGTCTGGACCCGGCGCTTCAGTGACGAAGAGCAGCTGGCCCTGGCCCGGGACGTGGTTGCCGGTGCCGGGGGATTAGCCCCCCTGGCGGGCCTGCGCTTGGCGGTGAAGGATCTGATCGCGGTGCGAGGCAGCCGGATGGGTTGCGGCAACCCCCACTGGGCCGCTCTTCAGGAGCCCAGCCCCCTTACCGCTCCTGCGGTGCAGCTCCTGCTGGCGGCTGGCGCCCGCTGCCTCGGCACCACCTGGCTGGATGAATTCGCCTTCGGTCTGGCCGGCGAGAACGCCTGGGGCGGCACGCCGCCGAACCCGCGCGCGCCTGGCCGCATCCCCGGTGGTTCCAGCAGCGGCAGCGCGGCGGCGGTGGCCCTCGGCGAGGCTGATCTGGCCCTCGGCACCGACACAGCCGGCTCGATTCGTGCCCCCGCCAGCTGGTGCGGCCTCTGGGGTCTGCGGCCCAGCCACGCGGCCGTCTCCACCGAGGCGGTGGCGCCCCTGGCCCCCAGCCTCGACACCGTGGGCCTGTTCGCCTCCTGCCGCGAGACGTTGCAGCAGGGAATGGCAACCCTGCTGGAGCCGATTGCTCCAATGGGTATCGCAGTGACGCCTACGGTCCGCGCCGTTGGCTGGATCCCCGAGCTCTGGGCCCTCGCCGATCCTGCTGTGGCCACAGCCCTGGAGCGCCAGTCCCGCTCGCTCGCCGAGCGACTGGGGCTCTGCTTGCAGCGCTGGCCCCTCGCGGAGCTGGGCATCGAGTCGCCGGAGAGGCTACAGCGCCTGCTCGAGGCGGTGCAGTGGGCGGAGATCGAGCAGAGCCTTGCCCACCTGCCGAGCGATCTGCCGGTGGGCCCCACCCTGGAGCGCAACCGAGCCCTGGTGGCCGGCCGCGATCGCAGCCTGTTGCCGGCAGCCCTGATCGCCCGCCAGGCGCTGCAGCAGCGGTTGCACCAGCTGCTAGCCCCCTCGGCCAGTGGCGGCGGGCCGGCCCTGTTGCTGCTGCCTTGCACCCCCACGGTGGCACCCCCTTGCGGCAGCCTGGGCCTCGACCGCAGCCGTAGCACCGTGATCCAGCGGCTGCTGCAGCTCGGCTCCCTGGCCAGCCTCGGCGGCTTGCCCCAGCTGGCCCAGCCCGGCGCTGTGGACAGCGAACACGGACTGCCGGTGGGCCTGGGGGTGCTCACCCACAGGGGTGGCGACAGGCTGTTGCTGGAGTTGCCCGATCCCTGAAGGCGCCTTCGCCGGCGGTGTTGCAGGGAGCCAGCTGCACGCCCAGGCCGATTGGCATCACACACCGATCCACGATCACCTTCACAGGGCCCCGCCGGATGGATCCCAACGTGGCTGGATCTGCCCAGACGCTGCCTGGTGCTGCTGGCTGCTGAAGCGGAACGTCAACGACTTGGCGTCATCCTGGGGGGAGGCCCCCCGAAGCGCCGTTCGATCGGGTGGGCCAGGGCCATGAGGACCAGGGCAATGGCGATGCCCAGGGCAGAGGCCTGTACCCGTTGATCAGCCATCAACAGCAGATCGTGGTTGCTGCTGTTGAACAGCACGATCGTGACCGTCAGGGCCGTGATCATCAAGGCACGGTGGCCGTGCTTGACGGCGATCACAACCGTGATCACGCCGGCAGCGATGGCCGGCAGCTCCAAGGGCACGCTGTGGGGCAAGGTGTGGGCCAGCAGGATCACCAACAGCACCCCGCCGAAATTCCCCAGGCAGCGATGCAGGGCGACGCTCCAGGAGTCCCTGACGAAGGGCTGCAACACCAGGAAGGGCGTGAGAACCAACCACAGCCCGGCGATGTGCCAATGGTGCTCCAGGGCGATCGGGGTGGTGACCAGGGTGGCGGTGGCGAGCATCAAGGCGTGCGCACCGCTGCGGCGCCAGCTGTTGACCACCGCAAACGGGGTCGGCGTTGGCGGGCTGCCCACCAGGCACAGCGCCTGGGTCTGCAGCACGGTCGCCAGGCTGCCGCAGGCGAGCAGGGCGAGGGCCAGCTTGATCACGTCCCAGGCTGCAGGAGCTGCCGGCAGGGGACTGTTGGTGATCAGGATGCAGAGGCTCACCACCATCAACCAGTACGCCGGCTTGATCTGCCAGCGGACGGTCAATCCGAGGCCAAGGGCTGTGCCCGTCAGCACGGTGGTGGCGAGCACTGGATCGTGCTGGCTGTACACAGCAGGAACGGACAACACCGCCAGCCCGGCAACGCCGAACAGGGCCTGACGCCAGCCCAACCTGGCGCAGACCACCAGGCTGGCCAGGCTCGCCAGACAGAGCACTCCGCCGATCCGCTCCAGCTGGAGCGATCGGGCGATCAACTCAGCCAGGGCAAGGGAGATCACGGCCACTAGGGCATGCGACACCAGTCGGCCACGGGGCCTCACCCACGACTGCACGGCTGATGACGCCATGCCAAACGACACCACGACCAACAAGCTCCAGGGAGGGGTGATTCACTCAACAACGCCATGGGCCGCCGGGGCCAGTCGAGGCGTCGTGCTGTTGCCGAAGCCAGAAGCTTCAGCGATCGGGTCCCGTGAACGGGGAGCCTCAAACTGGTGTCGCAGCGGGCTGCCGCGATGGTCTGTGTCCTGCCCAGAAGGGTGCGATGGCCGCGAGCATGAACCTCTCGGGTCAACGCGCCATCGCTTGGGTCTGGCTGTCGCCGTCGTTGTCGCTTTCGCTTCAGTGCTTGAACCGGCCGGGTGAGACGAGCCGACCAGCTCACCTGACGACAACCGGAGCGGCCCGGCCTGGCCTCTGGATGGCATCGCCGCCTTGGCGATCGGCTTCGTGGTGGTGGGCGCCCTGGTCCGCCTGCGCGGTCTGGGCTGAAAGAAGCCCCCCCAACAACAACGCCCGGAGCGTTGGCCCCGGGCGATTGCCTGCTCAGCTTGGGCGCCTGCCTGGAAGGCGGTGCGCAGCTGTGCCTTGAGTGTTCTTGGCTGCCGTGATCATGCGATCACGTGAATCTTGGGTTGTGGGGCGGAGCGGCCGGCGCTGGCACCTGGGGCCAGGTTTCCAGTGGGGCCTCCCATGGGCTCCGGGGCACCTGAGGCGAGGCCTTTAACGGTGCATTGGATGGCGGGCTGTTGGTTCAACAGCCGTTACACGCCGGGGAAGCCAGAGATCCGTCAAGACTGTTGGAGCAGGGGCCGGATCGTCAGCGCACTCCTGGCAGCTGGTCGGGGGGGATGTCTTCCATCAGTGGAGCCTCCGAATCGGGCCCAGTCAGCTTCGGACGAAAGCAGGCTAGCGACAGAGTTTGATGCAGATTCGAGGCTGCTTCTGGTCTCCGGGGTTACGGGGCTGCACGGAAGGGGCTTCACCGAGATTGGCTCTGCGACCGATTGATCCACCCCCGACGGCATGAATGGATCCTGAAACCGCCCATCTCGATACGGGAAGAGGAACTCGCTCGATCCTCTCTTGCAGCCAGAAACGATTAGTTTGTGATTGAGGGGAAAGGACCCCAAGCTTCTCTCCTCAAAGCAATCCGGGTCAGTCCCCCGGGAGTTTCTGTGAGGGTGATTGATTGGAAACAGGCCCAACGTGGCAGCAGATGATTGCCACTCCAAGTGGACGAGTGAGCTATATGCCATTTCCCATATTTTGAAGTGTGAAAGCTGG
>CAIKWV010000568.1 GCA_903831165.1 uncultured cyanobacterium | reverse complement strand
TCACTGGCGTTATTGGGCAGATCGCGCACATGGCCCATCGAGGCCTCTACCCGGAACTCCTTGGGTAGAAAACCGCGAATGGTACGGGCCTTTGTGGGGCTCTCAACGATGACCAGCGTGTGCGCCACAGACAGGCGGTGAACCTTCCCCTTCTATATCGCATCCCAGGCCGGTCCGTTGGGCAGGGCCCTCTTGAGCGCCGCTACAGTCCGCCTGACCAGTAATTTTCCGCCGTGGCAGACGTGATCCTGGCCGCCCTGACGGCGATCGCCGCACCGGCCGCCACCACAGCGACACTGGCGACCTTTGCCGCTGTCGCCAGTACCGCCAGCGCCGCCACGGATGCCATCGGTGCCGGTCTGAGCACCGGCTCCATCGCCCTCCAGCTCAATGCTGGGGCGATTGCACCGGAGGGAGCCATCCTGGTGGCCCTGCTGGCCTGCCTGATCGTGGATCTGGCCGGTGAGAAAACGGCCAGCCGCTGGGTGCCGCCCATCTGTTATGGGGGGCTCGTCGCAGCCCTCCTGTTGCTGGCGACCCAATGGAACGGGCCGATCGAGCCCTCGTTTCTGGGCTCGTTCCTGGCGGACAACCTCGCGATCGCCTTCCGGGCGGTGGTCGCCAGCTCGACGTTGATCACCCTGCTGTTGAGCTGGCGCTATGTGGAGCGCAGTGGCACCCCCCTGGGGGAATACGCCGCGATTTTGCTGGCGGCCACCCTGGGGGCGATGATCCTATGCGGCGCAACCGATCTCGTCAGCATTTTCATCTCGCTGGAAACCCTTTCGGTGTCCAGTTATCTGCTCTCGGGCTACATGAAGCGCGATGCCCGCAGCTCTGAAGCCGCCCTCAAATATCTGCTGGTCGGCTCTGCCGCCGCAGCCATTTTTCTCTACGGCGCCTCCCTGCTTTACGGCCTCAGCGGAGGGGAGACTTCCCTGGAGGGAATCGCGCTGGCCCTACAAAGCAGCGCCAAACCGATCACGGCCCTCTCCCTGGTGTTTGTCCTGGCGACCGTGGCCTTCAAGATTGCCGCCGTACCGTTCCACCAATGGACGCCTGATGTCTATGAAGGTTCACCAACACCAGTGGTGGCCTTCCTTTCGGTGGGTTCGAAAGCGGCCGGTTTCGCCTTGGCCCTGAGAATTCTGGTGGGCTGCTTTGACAGTTTTGATGCCCAGTGGAAGTTCCTGTTCACGGTGCTGGCCCTGCTCAGCATGGTTCTGGGCAATGTTGTGGCCCTGGCGCAGACATCCATGAAACGGATGCTCGCCTACAGCTCCATTGGGCAGGCGGGCTTCGTGATGATCGGCCTGGTCTGTGGCACCGAAGACGGCTTTGCCGCCATGGTGCTTTACATGGCGGCCTACCTCTTCATGAATCTCGGTGCCTTCGCCTGCATCATTCTGTTCTCCCTGCGGACCGGCAGTGATCGAATCGCCGATTTCGCAGGTCTGTATCAAAAGGATCCCCTGATTACCCTGGGGCTGAGCCTGTGCCTTCTTTCCTTGGGGGGCATTCCACCGATGATTGGCTTTTTTGCCAAAATCTATCTCTTCTTTGCGGGCTGGGCCGATCACCAATACCTCCTTGTGATCGTCGGCCTAATCACATCAGTGATTTCTATCTATTATTATATTTCTGTTATCAAGATGATGGTCGTCAAAGAACCGCACGAAGCCTCCGATGTGGTTAAGGCTTACCCGCCCATCCGCTGGAACGTTTCAGGCATGCAATCCCTAAGGGCCGCCCTGGTGGCCTGTGTGCTGGTTACAGCCGTGGGCGGCGTCCTCTCCAGCCCCCTGTTTGAGTGGGCCAATGCCGCCGTCAGCGGCACCCCCATTTTGCAACGAGCCATTGCCTCCTTGCCTGCGGCAGGTCTGGGTTGAAACCATCCCCTACCCTTCCAGCCTGGGTGAGCTCCCCAGGCCCTTCAGCGCCCCCAGTGGCGGAGCTGATCCATGTCAACAAGATCTACGGCAGTGGCGACACCACCGTTCATGCCCTCAATGATCTTTGCCTGACGGT
>CAIKWV010000567.1 GCA_903831165.1 uncultured cyanobacterium | reverse complement strand
TGGGGGCCATTGGCCTGAGCCAATTCCTGGAGACCAGTAACGGCAGCATCAGCGTCTACGACCGCAGCAACGGCAGCCTGGTCAACCGCCAGAACCTGGGGAGTTTCTGGTCGGCGGTGAGCCCGAATCTGACCGGTAGCGGCGGCGATCAGCGTGTGTTGTTTGACCATTACAGCAATAGTTGGATCGTCATCGGTTTCGGCGCAACCCGCAACACGATCAATATCGCCGTCTCCAGCACTGCCAATGCCCTCGGTCCCTGGAAGGGGGTAAACCTCAATGTGCTGGCTAGCGGTAATTCGACTGATTATCCGACTCTGGGGATTGACGAGAGAGGCGTTTATATCGGTACCAACAATTTCAACGGTTCAGGCGGCTTTACGGGATCGTCCCTGATTGTGCTGTCCAAGTCCGATCTCTTTGCCAGCACGCCAGTCGTGAGTGGGGCAACTTTCAATAGCGGTACCGGTTTCACTTTCCAGGGTGCCGTCAACTGGCAGGGGAACCCCGCTGCCACCGCAAATATTCTTTTCAGCGACCTCGGTAGCCCGGCCTTTTCTTCTATCGACAGGGCTGTCATCGGTGGGGTGGGCACCGCGACGCCCAGCGTGCAGGGTTTTCAGTCCGACGCTGTGACCTACTCCACGCAGCTCTTCACCAATGCCAAGGCCAGCCAGCCCAATGGCACCCAGGTGGTTGATACGCTCGATACGCGCCTGAGCGCCAACGTCTATCAGGCCAATGGCAAGCTCTATGGGGTGCGCACCGTCACCCCTGACAATCCCATCGGCACGGCAGGGACTTCCAGCGCCTTGCAGTGGTTTGTGCTCAATGCCGCTAATGGTGCCATGATCGAAACGGGGCTGATCGGTGGCGATGGTTATGATTATTTTCAGCCTTCCATTGCTGTCAATGCCTGGGGTGAGGCGGTGATTGGCTACAACCGTTCGGGGGGGGCGGCCAGGGGGGTAAATGGCAATATCAGCTTCCTGGCCCAGGCCTTTCGTACCGATGGTCTCGGTGGGCTCGATGCTTACGGAGACAGTCTGTTGCTTCGCCGTAGTGATACCAATGCCTACGGTCTTGATTTTGGTACCGGTCGTTATCGCTGGGGTGATTATTCGGCGGTGAGTCTCGATCCAGTTGATGGCCGCAGTTTCTGGGCCATCGGTGAATATGCGCCCGCCAGCAACAGCTGGGGCACCTATATTGCTGCATTGCAACTGCAGGAAGTCCCTGGACCCTTGCCGCTGTTGGGAGCTGGCTCCGCCTTTCTGTGGAGCCGGCGGCTGCGGCGGCGGCTGAGTCTTGCCGGTGGCCTCAAGCGGCAGGAGCGGGCTCACCCGCCAGCCACTAACCGCGAAAAGGCCTGAGCGCCGCCGCTCTGAAGATGACAGCCTGATCCAGTTGATGACCTCACCGTGATCAAGGCAGATTTGGAGAACCCTGGCCCCCCTCAGCCGGAGTCGCCGTCAAGTCAGGTCTGTCGCCGGCTGGTCTGGTTCGCCAATGGTCTGCTGGCTGCGTATGTGGTCAGGGCCGCTGCTGGTTGGTTTGAACCCCAGGCCTCCCCGACCGCGTCGCTGGTGACGGTCTCAGCGCAGCTGGTGGATCTCGGCTTCCTGCCACTGGTGGCACTGGCTCTGCTGCATCTGGCCCGTCTGCTTGATCCCGGCGACGCCCCATTGCAACGGCGCTGCCGACGCAACCGGGAGGCCAGGTTGCTGATTGCGCTGTTGCTGCTCCTGCTGCCGTTGCAGGGCCTGCTCGGCTGGGGGGAGCTGCATCGGCTGCGGCAGGCCAGCCAACGGGATCGCGCCGCCGTGACAGGCCAGCTCCGCCAGGTGCGCCGCGCGATTCTGGCCGCCCCCTCGCTGCAGGTCCTGGAAGGGAACCTGCAGGCGTTGCAGGCCCCCGCCCTGCCGCCGGAACTGCTCCAGCAGCCGCTTCCCGAGCTCAAGCGGCGGCTGCTGGCCACCCTGGCCATGGCCGAACAACGCAACGCCGCCAGATCCAACGCGGCCCAGAGCCGCGGTATTCCCAGTACCGATGCGCTGCTGCGCCGGTTGTTGCAGACCTGTCTGCTCGCGCTGATCTACGTCTTCAGTCTGATGGGGGGGCTGCCGGAACTGCGGCGGTCCCTGGCCAGCAGCCTCAGGGGTTGGGCCCAGCCCCGATGGGGAGCCCACCCGCGGCCGAGGGTGGATGGCGACTACTTTCAATCCCTGAGTGACGATGACAGCAGTGAACCCCCTTAGAGGAGTTCGCTGAGACAACCGCCTCGTCGACGATGGAGCGCTCTTCGTCACACGGCATTTCGGCGTTGATCGGTGTGTTCATCGGCCGCCAGGACGCTTGCAGAGCTTCTGATCAGTTGTCAGCAGTCTGTTGGGAGCAGGAAGCCTGAACTCCCTTTCAGCGCAGCACCTCGATCACCGTCGCCTCGCCCAGGGGAGGACTCAGGCTGATCGAGCTGCCGCTGCGTACGACTTTGGCGGGGGCCATGGCCTGCAGGAAGGGTTCAATGGAGCCCAGATCGCAGCTGCTGGAGGGGCCGGCGTTGCGGTATTGCACTGGAATCACCCGGCGTGGTTGCAGCTCGCGCACCACGGCTGCGGCCTCTTGGCCGGTGTAGACCTTGGCGCCGCCACCGACACCGATGATCAGCACATCGGGGCGGCCCAGCAGCACCCGGTCTTCCGGTTTGAGGGTGGCGGTGGTGCCGCCCAGGTGGGCGATGTCCAGGCCCCCCTGCTTCCAGCGCCAGAGTGTCGAGAAGCCGAAGCGCTTGCCTCCGACCCGGTCATGGGGGGCGGCGATCCCTTCGATCTTCAGGCCCGCCACCTTGTAGGAGCCCGGTTTGACCAGCAGCCGGCCGCTGGCCACGGCGGCCCCTTCGTCCTTGAGCTGGCTGCTGGCCAGGATCACGTCGGCGGCCAGGCGGGGCTCGGCCAGGCCGGCGGCGCAGCCCACGGCCCGGAAGGGATTGAGCAACACCGTGGCCCCGCCTCCGCGCACGACGATGGCGCTGTGGCCGAGGCTGGTGATCGTGACGCCGACGCCGCCGCCGGCCCAGGCGGCTGGGGCTGATGACAGGGCCAGGGCCGCGCTCAGCAGGGTGCCGCAGGCCAGGATGCGTTGGATCGGGCCGCCTCGCCTTAGGCCTGACGTGACCTTGAAGACTGGAGTGCTGCCCCGCTGGCCGTGGGTACGGTCGCTGGGTTGTTGGTCAGCTGCGCTGCTTGTTTGTTGGTCAGCTGCGCTGCTGGTTTGTTGGTCAGCTGCGCTGACGCGGGCGGGGGTAGTGGCCATGGCGTCGGAGCGGACCCGGGGTCAGGAGACTGGCGCGAAGTTAGCAGTGGCAGCCCATTCGCGAACGGGGGCTCTCGGTGCTCGGAAGCGGGGGACCGGTCGGTTGGGGGGCGGCACCGGGCCTGGGTTCAGAGCTGGGTTGGGATTCAGGGCTTGTTGGCTTGGTTCAGGGCCAGGGCTCAGGGCTGGGGGACGGGGACTGCCGCCGCTGAGGCCCGATGGGCCGTGGCTTCGCGAAGGAAGTTGGCCAGCAGATCGTGGCCGCTCTGGGTGAGCACGCTTTCGGGGTGGAACTGCACCCCCTGCAGATGGGAATAATCCCGGTGGCGCAGGCCCATGATCGTGCCGTCCTCCAGCCAGGCGGTGATCTCCAGGCAGTCGGGCAGGCTCTCACGCTCGGCGATCAGGCTGTGGTAGCGGGTGGCGGTGAGCGGTTCCGG
>CAIKWV010000566.1 GCA_903831165.1 uncultured cyanobacterium | reverse complement strand
CCGGGTCCGAGCCGTTGTCCAACAGGCAACAGCGATCCTGGGTTCCTGAGCGGATGTCTCGGTCGATCGAAGGCCGTGCCATCCGGTTTCGTGACGATCCCTCCAGCTCCGATCCAGCCAGCTCCATCAGGTGAGCGGGAGCACCGCCGCGGCCAGCAAGGGCGCCTGCGCGGGCGGGGTGTGGATCAGAAACACAGAGGACAGCGAGCGTGGTGGGGGGAGAGGACCCCGGCTGCGTCAGAAGGCGTAGCGCAGGCTCACCTGCAGCCCCTGGGTCTGGAGATCGGCCTCGGTGCCGGCGATGGTGAGGCTGCGGGTGCCGCGGGGGCGCACGATCGTGGCCGAGCCGGTGCGGCTGCGCACCTGGCCGAGATCGCTGAAGCGGTAAGCCAGATCGAGGCTGAGCCGCTCACTCAGGGGCACCGCCACGCCGGCCGTCAGCAGGTAGGCGAAGCCACTGCTGCTGCCGCTGGCCGTGGTGGTGCTGGCGTTGGCCGCAATCGAGGGGAAGCGATAGCTGACCCCATCGAGGTGATTGCGGGCGCCGCCGATGCCTGCACCCAGGAAGGGACGCACGCCGGCGATGCGGGGCAGGTCCACATAGGCGACGGCGAAGGCCGCCAACGACTCGACCGCGCCGCTGACGGGCTGGGAGGGACCGGCCCCCAGGAAGTTGCTCTGGCCGCTGTAGGCCAGCTGGGGCCGCCAGCTCAGCAGCGCCTCGCCCCGCAGCCAGGGGGTGAAGCGATAGCCGAGGGCACCATCGAGCACGGGGGTCTGGCCGAAGGAACCCGCCGCCTGCAATGAGCGGCCGTTCTGGCCGGCGCCGCAGCCGAACAGGGCCGGAGGGTTGATGGCACTGCAGGAGCCCTGGTCACGGAAGCTGGTCGGATCGGACCAGTCCAGACCGGCGCCCAGGCGCAGGTAGGGACCGCTGCGGACGTCGGGGGCGGGAGTGGCGGCGGTCTGGGGAGTTGGGGGGCCTTCTGCCACAAGCACTGCCGCAGCCATGCCCCCCGAGGTGACAGGTGAAGCGGGGGTGGCCGCTGCAGCCGGGGCTGTTGAAGCTCCAGCCGACGGGGTGACCGATGCCGCGAAGGCAGACCTTGGGGCCGCCACAGCCGTCGAGGTGACCGCCGTGGCGAGGGCAGTGGCCAGGCCAAGGCCCGCCCCCATCAGCTGTCGGGGACGGACCTCCAGGCCAGAGTCCCCACCAGCTATGGGGAAGGGTGCAAGCTGCCCGCCTTGAACACAACGCTGAGCCCGTTTTCCCGAATTCCCCATCAACAGCTCCTGCCGCACAACCGATGCGGTTTCTTCTAAGCCCAGCGCCCTGGACCCGGAGCGCCCCGTGGCCAGCTGGCCAGCTGACGTCCGGGAGAGGCGCCCGTCGATTTCTTATTCAGGCCAGCTCCTGACAGCAGGCGGCGAAGGCGGCGGCGGGCTCGGCGGCGGCGCTGATCGGTCGGCCGATCACCAGCTGGCTGGATCCGGCGGCGATCGCCTGGGCCGGGGTCATCACCCGGGCCTGATCACCGGCAGAACTGGCGGCCGGGCGGATGCCGGGGGTGACCAGATGGAAGGGCTCCGGGTGGATCTGGCGCAGGGCCGCCACCTCCAGGGGCGAGCAAACGCAGCCGCCGATGCCGGCCCCGGCCGCCAGGGCCGCCAGGCGGTTGACGTAGGTGGGCACTGGCTCGGCGATCGCCAGCTCAGCGGCGAAGCGCTCCGCCGGCCAGCTGGTCAGCACGGTGACCGCCAGCAGGGTGGGCGGCTCCAGCGCGGCGGCCGCGGCCCCCTCGATCGCCCCGGCCTGGGCGGCTGCGAGGGCTTCGCCACCGGCGCAGGCGTGAACGGTGATCAGCTCGGCGCCGAGGCCGGCGGCACTGCGGCAGGCGCCGGCCATGGTGGCGGGAATGTCATGGAACTTGAGATCGAGGAACACCCGCAGGCCCCGATCCCGCAGCTCGGCCACCACGGCAGGACCGGCGGCGCTGAACAGCTCCAGGCCCACCTTCACCCAGCGCAGCTCCGGGATGGCGACAACCAGGGCCAGGGCCGCATCGCCATCGGGCCGGTCCAGGGCCAAGATGATGCGCTCGGCCGGATCAAGGGCGGACGCTGGGGGCATGGGCTGCCGGGCAGTCGGGCCCAAGGACCGTAGGAGCGGCAGACCACCCCGTTGCCGCCAGCGGCCCGGGCCCAGTGCAGGCCTTCAGCGCCGCCAGGCCGCACCGCTGACTGGAAGGCCCTGTCCATCCAGCGCGATCGGCCGGGCCTGGCGGGGGAACCTTCAGCCCGCCAGCTCCAGAGGCCCCCGCGGTTGCGAGCATGCCGGCCTTCGGCCGAAAGCCCAGCTTCGGCGCCCTGGCCTTGGCGCCCTGGCCTTGGCGACGGCGCAAGCGCTGCTGCCGCTCCGCCTCCGCCCAGAAAGCAGCCCTGGCCGTGGAAATCTCCCTTGCCCGTCGAAGCCGGGAAGCCAGCGCGGAGACTGTTTTCACAGCCGCTGGCGATGTCCACAGCAACCAGCAACTTCCAAAGTTGCTAGCGATCCAGGCGAGATCAAGCCACGCTCGCGTTACAGAAGTTCATAGACTGACGGAGGTCATCGAGCGGGTCCCGGACGGGTCCGCTTTTTTTGTGGGCTTGGGGCGGCGAGGGTCTATTTGCTGATCGCTCTCCAGATCCACCAGGCCGCCAGGGCCACGACCACCCAGGGCAGCAGGCCCCGGAACACCAGCAGCACCAAGATCAGGACGCCGGCGGAGATGGCGGTGCGCCTGGTGAGCGCCTTCGCCTCGTCGCTCATGTAGCGCCAGCGGGGAACCAGGGCCATCGCCATCTCAAAAACGCACCCCAGCAAAGCCTTCCAGCGGCTTGGCGCCAAGGGGGAGGACGGCCCCGCCGGGAGTCCGTTGCCCGGGCTTTAAAATGAGAATCATTTTCTTGTGGAAGTCCCATGCGCTTCCGGGGCGCGTTGGCGCTGCAGGGATCGGAGCTGATCCGTCCCCCTTCAGGCCTGAACCGGCTGGATCCTCCTGGGATCTCGCCTGGGCGATCGTCGGCTGTTGCGCCAGCACGGCAGCGGCGTCAGCGCCGCCACTGGCTGCTGGTTACGCCCCTGCTCGCTGCGTTGGCGCTGGTGGGCTGCGTCAACGTTCCTCGCCGCGCCGCGCTCCGCTCCGACCAGCAGCCCCTCAGGGTGCTGGCCAGCGTGCTGCCCGTTGCCCTGTTCAGCCGCTCAATCGCCGCCGGCTGTGCCGAGGTGGAGTCCCTGCTGCCAGCCAATCTCGGCCCCCACGACTGGCAGGCCACACCGGCTGATCTGGTCCGTCTCAGCCAGGCCGATGTGCTGGTGATCAATGGTCTGGGGCTTGAAAGCCAGCTCAACAAGCTGGTGGAGGCTTCGGGCAATGCCGATCTGCGGGTGATCGACAGCAGTCGCGGTGTGGCCACGATCGCCAACCCTGCCGCGATGCCGGCCGTGGCTCAGGCCCCACAAGCCCGCCAGCCCCAGGCCTCCGCTGCCGTCAATCCGCACATCTGGCTCGACCCCCGCCGTGCGGCCCAGCAGGTGGTCACGATCCGCGATGGCCTGATCGCGGCCGATCCGGCCTGCGGCTCCCGCTACCGGGCCAATGCGGCCGCGGTCCTGGCGGAGCTCCAGCATCTCGATCGGGATCTGGCTCGCCAGTTCGCCCCCCATGCCGGTCGGCCCTTGCTGGCGCTGCACGCCATCGGTCCCTACTTCGCCCAGCGCTATCGGCTGCGCAGCGCCGCCCTGGTCGACGACCCTGAACAGAGTCCCTCGGCAGCCGATCTGGAGCGCTTCGGCCGGCTGGCCAGGCAGAGTGGTAGTGCTGTGCGGGCCCTGGTCAGCGAGCCCCAGGCCTCCAGCAAGGCCTTCCTCGCCCTGGCCCAGGACCTGGGATTGCCCTTGGTCAGCTTTGATCCGATCGAGACCGCTTCTGCCGATCCCCGGTTGGGGGCGTCCTATTACGTCAGCACGATGTGCCGCAATGGTCTGCAGCTGCTTCAGGCCCTGGGTCGATGAGGCCCGCCGCCGCTGCAGCGGCTGACAGCGGGTTCGGCGTCGGTATGGTGAGTTGATGGCGAAAATGATTCTCGAAGTCAGCCATCTCACGGTCTGCCGCGAGGGCGCCACGGCGGTGGATGACGTCAGTTTCAGCCTGGAGGCCGAATCGGAGACGGCCCTGGTCGGCCCCAATGGAGCCGGTAAGAGCACGCTGGTTCAGGCGATTCTCGGGGTGTTGCCCCGCCAGAGCGGTGAAGTCAGGCTGTTGGGCCACGCCCTCGGAGCCCGGGGGCAGTTGCCGGCGGCTGTACGCGACCAGGTGGCCTATCTGCCCCAGACCCTCACCCTGCGGGGTCGCTTCCCGCTCAGCGTGGCCGAGTTCGTCGGCCTGGGCTGGGAGCGGGCCGGTCTGGCCCTGCCCTGGAGGGGTCGCTGCGCCCGCCGCTCGGCCGTGGCCCTGGCCCTGGCCAAGGTCGGTGGCGAAGATCTGGCGCCTCGCCTGATCAGCGATCTGTCCACCGGCCAGCTCAAGCGGGCCCTGCTGGCCTTCTGCGTCGTGCGGCCCCGGCGGTTGTTGGTGCTCGATGAGGCCCAGGCCGGCCTCGATGCCCAGGCGGCCGAGCAGTTTCATGGTCTGCTGTTCGACCTGCGCCGCAGCGAGGGCTGGACGATCCTGCAGGTCTCCCACGACCTGGAGATGGTGCGCCGCACCTGCAGCCGCGTGCTCTGCCTCAACCGCAGCCTGCGCTGCTCCGGCCCCCCCGATCACGCCCTAAGCCCCGCCCAGCTGGAGCGCCTCTACGGCCGCGGTTGGGTGCCTTATCACCATCACCATCCCGGTGCCAGCAGGAGCTGATGCTCGAATCAGGCGTCGATCCGGCCGGCCTGGCCCAGTTGCTGGCGCTGCCGTTCATGCAGCGGGCCCTGCTGGCGGGCCTGCTCACCGGTCTGCTGGGCGGGGTGCTCGGTAGTTTCGCGGTGCTGCGCCAGCTGTCGTTCTTCAGTGATGCCCTGGGCCATTCCGCCCTGCTCGGCATCAGCCTCGGCATCCTGCTGGGGCTCAATCCCACCGTGGTGCTGATTCCCTTCGCGGTGCTGTTCGCCCTGGGGGTCAACCAACTGGCGGGCCGCAGCCAGCTGCCCACCGACGCCCTGCTGAACATCGTCTATTCCTCCTCGCTGGCGCTGGCCGTGCTGCTGCTCAGCCGGGTGCGCACCTACAAGGGCGGCATCCAGCAACTGCTGTTTGGCGACATCCTCGGCGTCTCCTGGCTGGATCTCGGTGTGATCCTGGTGCTGTTGCTGGGGGCGGGTGGCTATCTGCTGCTGAGCCGCCGCAGCCAGATTTTGCTGACGCTCGATGAACCCCTGGCCATCTCCCGGGGCGTGGCGGCCGGCTGGCACCGCCTGGTGTTCATTGTCGTGCTGGCGGTGGTGGTGGCGATCTCGATCAAGGCGGTAGGGGTGCTGCTGATCAGTGCCTTCGTGGTCATTCCCGCCTGCGCTTCGCGGCTGGTCAGCCGTGGTTTCGGCACCTATGTATTCGTGGCGGCCCTGCTCGGTGCCAGTTGTGCGGTGATCGGCCTGCTGGCCTCCGGAGCCCTGGACCTGCCCTCGGGCCCCAGCGTGGTGGTGGTGCAGTTGTTCGGCTTTCTGCTGGCCCTGCTGCTCGCCCCGCGCCGTCGATTCAGCCGTCCCTGACCCGGCGGCCGCCAGGTTGGCCTGGGGTTTCGCTGAGCGCTCGCGGCTCGGATCCATCCGTGATGCCATGGGCTGGAGCGCAGCGGCCGGCCTGGAGAAACCAGCGCAGCCTGTGGTGATCGATCCTGGCCTCAGGGAGCCGGTGCCTGCGACCCGGGTACCGGTGGTTCCAGGGTCGGCTGGGGCGCTCCGAAGCGGGTCGGTTGGCCATACAGCCAGCGCACGGTGCTGCGATCCCGCGGGCTCAGTTCAACGATGGGGGTGGCTCCCGGTACGGCGGCCATGGCGTCCGCCGCCTGCTCGCTGTGGCCCCAGAGTCCGAGGGCATGGCCCAGTTCGTGCAGGGCGGTGGCTTCGGTGGCCAGGGGGCGCTGGTCCGGGCTGATCAGCACCTCCACACTCGGCTCGTGACGGGCCAGGCCGAGGCGGGTCACGTCCAGCAGCTGCAGGGTGGAGCGGCCATGGCTGGCCCGCAGTCGTCCATCGGGCCCCGGTTGCCTGGGGGGCCGGCGCCGCAGGACGCGGATCTGGGCGGCGGCGGGATCCTCCACCCGTTCGATCGACAGCAGGGATTGCCAGCGTTGCAGGGCCCGCAGGGTCGCCTGCCACCAGCGCTGTTCGGCCGCCGCCGCGGGGCCTGCCGCGCTCACGGGCTCCAGCCAGACACACCAGTGATCGAGTCGCGCCCAGCCGAGTGGGGTGGTGCTCAGCTGCTGCTGGTAACCGTCAGGCGGCGGGGCGGCCGGGCGGGGGACTTCGGCCGGTTGCAGCAGGGGACCGGCGGGCAAGGGGATCGGCCGGCTGGTCAGGGCCGCTGTGCAGCTGCCGCGGCCCGAATCGCCGCCGGGGAGGCTGGTCCCCTGGCCGCTGCCGGTGCGTGAGATCGGGGCTGCTGCCGCCGGGCTGACCACCAGGTCGGCGGCGGCAGCCAACGGGGCCAGGCCGAGCGCCAGGATGGTCAGGGTGGCAGTCCCGCGGCCCTGGGGCCGTGAGCGCGTCATCAGCCGGGCAGGCCCACGCCCCTGGCCATCAGGGTGGCCAGGAAGGGGATGGTGGCGAAGCCGACCAGCTCGATGTTGAGGATCCAGCGCAGGCGGCTGGCCAGGGCTTCACTCACCTGGGGCAGTTCCCCTTTGCGCAGGGGGATGGCCCAGAGGATGTAGGTGACCGTGGGATAAAGGGAGAGGCCGCCGACGGCCAGGTAGGTGCCGACCTTCCACCAGAACAAGGGGTTTTCGGTGTAGAAGCTGGCCCCCTGGCCGAAATGCAGCACCCGGGCGATGCCGCTGAGCAGCAGGGTCAGGGCGGCGATGCCGTACACCACATCGGTGATCACCATCAAGATGGCGTCCTGGCGGTTCGGGTTGGCCCGGATCAGGCGCCGCTCCAGCACCAGGGCGCCGAAACAGAGCATGAAGCTCAGGTAGTGGGCATAGGCGACGCCGGCGCTGGGCAGGATGCCGGTGGGGATGGCGGCGGACAGGGCGGCTAGGCCAGCCATGGGAACGACGGGTGGGGCTCGCCAAGGTAGCGAGCAGGCCCGATCGCAGGGGATCCAGAGCCGAAGTCGCGGGCGGCTGGTGCGCCAATGCGAACAAAAAATCCTGTCACTCACCCAATCGTGTGCAGGCCGGCGGTGTGTGGGAGCAAATCAGGAAATAAAGCGAAGTCTGAAGCCTTTCCGCTGGTTCAAGTGATGGCGGGAATCAACCCTAGGTTCATTGAAAAGCGATGTGGCCGATCCATGGCAAGTTCCCTGAGTGCCTTCCTCGGCGAGATCGGTCGGCATCAATTATTGACACCTGAACAGGAACTCACTCTCGGTCGTAAGGTCCAGGCGATGGTGGCCCTGCAGGAGCGCTGCAGCCTGGCGGGAGGCCTGGGCGAGGCCTGCGCCTATGACGACCTGGAGCGCCGCACGCTACGCAATGGTGAGCGGGCCAAGCAACAGATGATCACAGCTAATTTGCGATTGGTGGTGAATCTGGCCAAGCGCTATCAGGGCAAGGGACTTGATCTGCTCGATCTGATTCAGGAAGGCACGATTGGCCT
>CAIKWV010000565.1 GCA_903831165.1 uncultured cyanobacterium | reverse complement strand
TGCTCGCCGTAGGTGCCGACGGGACCGAGATAGGCAAGGCGCATGGCGAGGGCGTAGGGGAAGTGGGCCGATAGGATCATGGCCTGCCGGCCAGCTGGCCATGCCCCTGGCTTTCAGCGCAAGTCAGCAGCTGACTTTGCCGATCGAGGATTGCAGCGATCGGATAGCCGACTATCTCAGCCACGAAGACAGGGTGGTGGGCGCCCTGCTCGATCCCCAGCAGCTGGAACCCCTCGGCCCAGGCCACTTCCGCTACACCGTCACCCGGGTGCAGGTGTTTCAACTGCAGATCCAACCGATCGTGGAACTGCGGGCCTGTCATCAGGACGATCGCCTTGAACTGGAAGCCCTCGATTGCCAACTGGAAGGCCTGGGACTGGTGGATGATTTCCAGCTGCGGCTCCATTCCTGGCTCCAGCCCTGCCCCATCGGCCTGGAAGGAGAAGCCAGCCTGTCGGTGAGTGTCAGCCAGCCGCCGCTGCTGAAGTTGATTCCAGCCAAGGTGCTGGAGGCCACGGGGCGCTCCGTACTGGCGGGCATCCTGCTGGGCATCCGCAATCGGGTGGGCCAACAGCTGATGGCTGATTATCAGGCCTGGTGCCAGGATTCTTAGCCCCCAGCAGCCGGCAGGATCGACCGCAGGAAACTGAGGCGATGCAGGGGAGAGGGCCCCAGCCGCTGCAGGGCCTGGCGATGCAGGGCGGTGCCATAGCCAGCGTGTCGTTCAAGGCCGTACCCCGGGAACCGGACCGCCAGCCGGCGGATCAGGGCATCGCGTTCCTCCTTGGCCAGCACACTGGCGGCGGCGATCGCACCGCAGTGGCTGTCGCCGCCGACCAGGGTGACCTGCTCGCCCGGCCAGCCGCGCACCGGCAGCACCCCATCAACAATCACCAGCTCGGGTGCGGCCGAGAGCCGCTGCAGAGCCCGCCGCATCGCCGCCTCCGTGGCCGGGCGGATGCCGAACCGATCGATCTCCGCCGCGCTGGCCTGACCGATCCCCCAGGCATTCGCCTGCTGGCGGATCAGGGGCACCAAGGCCGCCCGACGCCGGGGGGAAAGCTTCTTGCTGTCGGTGAGACCGGCGGCGGCCAGATGTGTGGCGGCCTCAGCCGTGAGCACCACCGCGGCCGCCAGCACGGGGCCGAACAGGCAGCCGCGGCCCACTTCATCCACACCAGCACAGTGATGGGGTGGCCGCCCGGCCCAGGGATCGGCCGCGGCCGCCCCAGAGCTGGCGGCGGTGGGACGGGCCACCACCGCTTCAGTCGCTGGCGGAGGAGCGGCGACGGCGGCGGCGGGGCTCCTCGGTGTCTTCAGCCTCCTGGGCGACGACGGCCATCGCCGGGGCCTCTTCCATCGCCAGCTGCACCGGCGCCTCTGCGATGGCGGTGGAGCTGGAACCGCCGCGAGTGGAAGCGCGGCGGCGCCGTGCCGGCACCTCGACCATGACCAACTCGCTCGCCATCACGCTGCTCGGAATCTCGATCGGCAACGGGGTGATCTCGACCACCGGCAGGCTGTCACGGTCATCAGCTCCCCCGCGATCAGGCCAGACAGAGGCCGCAGGGACGTCGGCAGCTTCGCCATGATGCTCGCCGGTTCGGTCACCGTGGCTTTCGGCAGCGGTCTCTGAGCGGCCCTCACTGCCACCACGCCCGCGGCGGCGGCGGCGGGAGCCGGCGGCAGCCAGCTGTTGACGGGCCTCCTCCAGCACCTCCTCCGCATCGGCCCCAGGCCGCACCACCCGCACCAGCACGTTGTCGCCGCTGGGCACCGGATCCAGCAGCAGGGCCGGATTGAGGCCGAGCCAGCCGTAGACGAGCTCCTGCTGGGGCTCCATCGGCACAGCCACCAGCTCATGATCGGTGCGTCGCAGGGAACTGTCCGATCCCCGCTCGCTGCGCTCCCCACGCTCCGCCCGCTCGGTCCGCTCCACCGGCACAGGTTCATAACCGGTGGCAACGCTGACCTCGCCATAGCCACCGGTTTCCGGAGCCTCGGAACCGCGACCGCCACGGCCGCCGCGGCGACGGCGACCGGAGCCCTCGCTGGCGACGCTGGGCGTGGCCGGCGTGAAGACCTCGGGACGGGACGACGCGGCCGTGCGCACCAGCCCGGAGACCGTGGCCAGAGGCTGCAGCGTGTCGCGACCGGGCAGGACAGCCACATGGCCGAGGCCGCCGCAGCTGGGGCAGGCGCGGCCGAACAGTTCGTAGATGTTCTGTCCCTGGCGCTTGCGGGTCAGTTCCACCAGGCCCAGTTCGGTGAGCTGGGCGATCTGGGGGCGGGCCGAATCGTGGCGCACGGCCTGGGTGAAGTGCTCCAGCAGCTGCAGCTGGTCGCGGCGTGCCTCCATGTCGATGAAATCGATCACCACCACGCCGCCGATGTTGCGCAGCTTCAGCTGGCGGGCGATCTCGACGGCCGCCTCACAGTTGGTCCACAGCACGGTCTCCCGGGCATTGGCGGAGCGGGTGAAGGAGCCCGAGTTGACGTCGATGACGGTGAGCGCCTCGGTGGGCTCGATGATCACGTAGCCGCCGGAGGGCAGCTCTACCCGCGGCTTGAGGGCATCGCGACTAGCGGCGTTGACCTTGTAGTGCTCAAGGATCTCGGTGGACTCGTTGTGGGCCTCCACCTGGACGTTGACCTGATCGGCCGCCAGATAGGCCTTGACCCGGGCCACGGCATCGGGGGCATCAACCACCACCCGCACCAGCTCGGGGCCGTAGAAGTCCCGCAAAACGCGATGGATGAAATCCTCGTCGCGGTTAAGCAGCACCGGGGGGCTGGCGGTTTCGGCCGCCTGCTGGATCGCCTCCCACTGGCGCAGCAGGGACTCGAGGTCATCGATCAGCAGGTCTTCGCTGACCGACTCGGCTTCGGTGCGGATCAGCAGTCCGGCGCCGGGGGGCTTGATCAGCACGCCGAGGGCCCGAAGCCGATTGCGCTCGTTTTCGCCGTTGATGCGGCGCGAGATATTGACCCCCTGGCCGTGGGGCTGGAGCACCAGGAAGCGACCCGGCAGGGTGAGATTGCCGGTGAGCCTGGGCCCCT
>CAIKWV010000564.1 GCA_903831165.1 uncultured cyanobacterium | reverse complement strand
TGTCCTGGAGGCGCCGATTGCCAGATTTCGAACGGCTCGGCGATCGGACCCCGCCTGAAGTCATGATCCTGGTCTACCTGCATTGGCTAAGCGTCATGTGCTGGGCTGTCTCCCGTCCGCTGAGTTGATCAGCCGCGTTGATCCATTGCCGAGCGATCCCGGCGACCCGGCGCCCGTGCATGAACCCCGGATCTCCTGGCTGGGACTGGAGGGCCGGTGACTGCGACATGGGCTGGGCCCGCACGAGCTCCGCTACGTCATTCCAGGGTCAAGACGTTGGTGGGATCTCTGGATCCGCTCCGAAGGTCTGGGGATGCGCTTCTGATCGCTCACGGGCAGCCGCGCTACGCATGCTGGCGGCCGACGGACTCAGCTCGGCAGCCTCAGTTTGAAAGCCTCAGGTCGACAGCTCAAGCCGAGCGCCTCCAGCTCAGCCCGGCGTCGCCGGATCGCCAGCGCAGGGAGTCCGCCAGGGCCATCCCCAGCAGCGCCGTCTCGGCGGCGGCGCTGCCCCCCATCAGCTGGCGGGGCAGCAGGGTGGCCGCCGCAATCGCCTGGCCCGGCTGGCCGCTCCAGCGGGCCAGACGCGCCACCCCCTCCAGCAGCGGCAGGGTCACCCCGGCCAGGGTGCCGTCCTCCAGGCGGCAGCTGCCGTCCTGCACGGTCAGGATTCGTTCGTCCCAGCGATGCTGGCCTTCCGCCAGGCCGTAGGGGGCCAGGGCATCGCTGACGATCACCAGTTGCTGTGGGGCCAGGCGCTGCAGCAACACCGCCATCGTCGGCGCCACATGCACCCCATCGGCGATCAGGCCCACGGCCACATCGCCGCGCAGCAGGGCCGCGGCCACCGGGCCCGGAGCGCGGCGGTGCATGTCGGGCATGGCATTGAAGGCGTGGGTGAGCATGCCCACGCCGGCGTCATAGGCGGCCGCGGCCTCCGCTTCGCTGGCGGCGCTGTGGCCCAGGCTCACCACCACATCCATCGCCCGCAGCGCGGCGATCACCGGTTCGCTTCCGGCCAGTTCCGGCGCCAGGGTCACCAGGGCGATGTCGGCTTCGGGGCCGCCGCGGAAGCCGCCGATGCGCTCCTGCAGGGCCGCCAGGCTGGGCGCACAGAGATGCTGGCTGGGGTGGGCGCCGCGGCGGGCCGGCTCCAGAAACGGCCCCTCCAGATGGGCCCCCAGCAGGCGGCAGCGGCCCGGTCGGTGCCGGCGGCGCGCCTCGGCCAGCACCGACAGCGCCTGGCGCAACGGCGCCACCCCACAGGTGACCAGGGTCGGGCAGATCGCCTCGGCCCCATCGCGCCAAAGCAGCTCCAGCAGCTCCTCCAGTCTCGGTAGATCCGCTTCCGTCAGCTCGGGAAAGGCCAGCCCCAGGCCGCCGTTGATCTGCAGATCGACGCCGCCGGGGGACAGCCAGTCCCCTCCCCAGTCCTCGCCGCCGGCCCTGCTGCCCGGGTCCAGTGGTTGGACGATGGCGATGCGCTGCCCGTCATCGAGGCCCACGCGCCAGCGGCGCTCAGGGGCCTGGCTTGCGGAGGAGGGCAGCCGCAGGTTGGTGAGCCAGCGCATGGTGGAGCCAGGGCGCACGTAGGGAGAGAATGCCACTCTCTGTGTGCCCTCGCGCTGTGGATCCGGGTTCAGTCGCCACCGCCACGGCAGCCCCGGGGGCCGGATCGGGCCCCGAGCAGGCGCTGGTGGCCGTGATCATGGGCAGCGATTCCGATCTGCCGACGATGGAGCCGGCGCTGCGGATCCTGGAGATCTTTGGGGTGGCCTGCGAGGTGCGGGTGCTTTCGGCCCATCGCACGCCGCTGGAGATGGTGGCCTTCGCCCAGGCGGCGGCCGGCCGGGGGCTGAAGGTGATCATCGCCGGTGCCGGTGGCGCCGCCCATCTGCCCGGGATGGTGGCCTCGCTCACCACCCTGCCGGTGATCGGCGTGCCGGTTCAGAGCCGGGCGCTATCGGGGGTGGATTCGCTGCATTCGATCGTGCAGATGCCGGGCGGCATCCCGGTGGCCACGGTGGCGATCGGCAGTGGCCTCAATGCCGGCCTGCTGGCGGCCCGGATCCTGGCGATCGCCGATGAACGGCTGGCCGAGCAGCTTGCCCGCCATCAGGCGGACCTGCACGATCAGGTGGTGACCAAGGATGAACGCCTGCAGCAGCTCGGCGCCGCCGCCTACCTGGAGCAGATGTAAGCGGCGCTGACCGTCCCAGCTTCTGGGTTCACGGCAGCTGCTCTTGCGTCAACCGGGCGCACGCTGAGCCCGGGGCCATGGTTAGGACTGATCCAGTCCCGACGCGCTCCGGCCCCATGGCTCCAATGTCATTGATGAGGGCTGCGGGACGGACTGCCGCTCTGAGCGCCCTGCTGGCCTGCAGCGTTGCCCCAGCCCAGGCGGGTGGTTGGTATTTCTATGTGCAGAACTCCAGCAAGTCCGCCATCACCCGGCTGGAGGTCCGCGAAAAGGGCGGCAGTTGGGGTCAGTTCAATCTTGATGGCGGCATCGCGGCGGGGCAGAAGGTCCGCATTGACTGGGCCAAATCCACCGACAACGAGGACTGCAAGCAGAGCATCCGGGCCAGTTTCGCCGACGGAACCTCCTCCGAGCCCACCACCTTTGACTTCTGCGATGACCTGAACACGCCGATCGTGTTTTCGGACTGAAAGCCAGGCCGCGCCAGGTTGGGGGCTGCAGTGCCGTCCTCTGACTGTGGCGGTCGATCCGATCGGCCGCCAAGCTGAGCAGACTCCTGCCCCGCCTGTGGGGCCCTTGCTGGCAGAGGCGATGCTCGAACGGTTGGTGTTGCCTCCCTGGTTGCGGATCAGCCTGGCCCTGCCGCTGCTGGTGCTGAATCTGTGGGTGCTGCGCCAGCTGCTGCTGCCCCTGGCCCCGTTCCCCGCCCTGTTCCTGACGGCGGCGCTGCTGGCCTTTCTGCTGGACATCCCCACCCGCTGGTTGGTGGACCAACGGCTGCCGCGCCCTTTGGCGCTGCTGTTGGTGCTGGGCATCGGCTTCGGCGGGGTGGTGCTGGCGGCCCTGTGGCTGCTGCCGCGCCTGGTCACCCAGCTCGATGAACTGATTACCGCGTTGCCAGGCTGGCTGGCCAAGGGCGAAACCCTGCTGTCGGAGTTGCAGAACTGGGCGGTGGCCAAGGGCCTGCCCACCGATTTCGGCAATCTCAGCAGTGAACTGATCAGCCGCACCAGCAAGTTGGCCAGCCAATTGAGCCAGCAAGTGCTCAGCCTGCTGGGCGCCACCGTGGGCCTGACGGTCAACACCGTGATCGTGCTGGTGCTGACGGTGTTTCTGCTGCTGGGCGGCGAGCGCATCGCCGCAGGATTGGCGGAGTGGTTGCCGCCCGGGGTGCGCTCGTTGGTGACCGGCACCCTCTATCGCACCTTCCGCGGTTATTTCGCCGGTCAGGTGGTGCTGGCCTTGATTCTCAGCCTGCTGCAGATGGTGGTGTTCACTCTGCTGGGCATTCCCTATGGCGTGTTGTTCGCCGTCACGATCGGCTTCACCACCCTGGTGCCCTACGCCAGTGCCCTGACGATCGTGCTGGTGAGCCTGCTGCTGGCCCTGCAGGATCCGCGCCAGGGGGTGGA
>CAIKWV010000563.1 GCA_903831165.1 uncultured cyanobacterium | reverse complement strand
TCTCCAAGTCAAGTGCCAAACAAAACCTTGACACGGGCAGCTGGGAACAGGGATCAGCTCGTGAGCGTGGTTCAGTCAACGCAACATTTTTCGTGGCTTACAATACGAAACCAACCGCACAACGTTCGCCCAAATACCCCCAGCAGTCCATTCCCTGTAGCGATCCAGTTTGCCGGCATCCCAACCATCCGGCGGCGATGACAGCCGGCAAGTCAGCATCGAAAACCACCGCCCCAACGATCCCCTGGCCCTGAAACTGAGGTTGAATCTGGGACCCATCAGCCCGATTGAATGACCTGGGCCCTGCCGCCAGTCAGGCAGAACCGCAGCGGATGTTCACCATCCGTTTAATGTTTGCCAGATTTCCCTGAGCGGCGCTAGGGTGACAAAAGTAAAAGCACCTGCTCCAGGAATCCGATGTCTCCTACTCAAGCTCGCTCCCGCGCCTCATTCCAGACGCGTCTGCTGCTGCACCTCTCCCACCGCAAGGCGGGTCTGAGCGCCGCCCAACAGGGCTTCACCCTGGTGGAGCTGATGATCGTCGTCGCGATTATCGGCATCCTCACCGCCGTCGCCCTGCCCAACTTCCTTGCCGCCCGCAACGCCGCCAAGATCGGCTCCAGGGTGGGTGAGGCGATCGGCTTCGCCAAGGAGTGCGCTGTTTACCTCGCCACCGACATCGGCACCCCTTACAACTCGGTGACCTATCGAACGGGTAGCTCAAGCGATGGCGTCGCTGAAACCTGTGGCACCTCCGGCGATGGCACCCTCGTGGCCACCTGGGGCAGCGCCAAAGCCGCTGGCGTGAAGTGCCTCACCGCCAGCAGCACCACCGGATCCACCGCCGCCACGATCACCGTGCTGCGCTCGGTGACCACCGGCGACACGATTTCCTGCGTCTTCACTCCCTGAGCGTCGATTGGCACAATGTTTACTTTGCAATAGCAAAAGCGACCATTGTGCATCCTGGATCTGAGCATCGTTCACGTCTTTACTTGCTTCACGCCAGAGCAAAGCGATTCATTTTCTTGAAATAGCGAATATCAAGCCGAGTGAGACCTGGCCCACCAATACATCAACCAAACAAAGACATACCTTCTGGTACTTGCGTTCTCATCAAACCCTGCTCAGCCCCTGTGATTCGGTTCACAGGGGCTTTTTAACGACAGTCATCAACAATCGATCACTGTTCGATCGAGGACCGTCGAAACTGTTGCTGTCAACAGGCTGTTGAGTCGCGGATTCGCCCTGAGTCAATAGATCTATTACATTGACGCTTCAATCCGGCCAACGGCTGCACAGGCTTTGCAGGCGCCAAACCAAGGTGAGGGCTTGGCCTCCCCCCTTCCCATGGCGCAAACAAGATGCCGATCAAAGCCAAAGAGCTTTTGCCAATCTACTTACCATAAAACCTGCGTCCAGCCACGGCCGGCCATGAATGAATTCCCCAACAATCACCACCAATCAACACAACTATCCGCCACAACTAACGGTACAAAACACACTTTAGCGCAGGTCGACCTAGCCAACCAAGCCATCGACTGACCCGCAGATTGCGCACGCCAATGCAGATTGGCTCGCAATCAATCGCTCATTCATGATGCTTGGACCAGCCAATAGCCACTTGAACCAGCACATCAAAGCTGATCGTGACTCGCTGACGCATGAAACAAGGTCAGTAGCGCAAGCTGATCAGATCAATAACGAAACAAAATTCCGATACCAGCTCAAGCGTGACCAAATTGGCATCGATAGCCTGGCTCGGCGTCCTTATCAGAATGATGCAAAGATTTTTTTCAACGGTAGGCCAATCGGCGCGACCGCTCGCACATCCAGATCCTGTTGTGCCACATTGAGCCTGTTTACACGGTTTCTTAGCTTTCAGGCCGCTCCGATCATGTCGAACCGTTGACCAGGCTCTTGCCACAAGCGATTTTAGCGGTCGACGACGCTGGTCATGTTCACCTGAGTGCTGGTCAACACGACAGCCAACGATCACAGCGCCTTCTTCTAAACCGAAGCTTCGCCCGCGGCGGCTACACCTTCCTTGAGCTGATGGTGACGTTGGCCGTTTTTGTTGTCTTTGCGGCCGTGGTGCCGCGCTATTTGGGAGTCCGTGATGCGGCCCTGATGACCACCATGATCAATCAAGGCATGGGCTTCGCCCAAGCCTGCGCCATCATCACCTCCACCGGCCTCGGCGATCGCCCAGCCACCGGGCCGGTCAACAGCCTGCGGGGTGGGGTCATCATCACCCAGGGCTGCCTGCCTCAGAGACAAAACATCGGTTCCACCTTAGAAGTCAACTGGGGGTTAGCACGAGCCGATCAAATCCGCTGCCTGGACAAGCTCTCCACACTCGAATCGGTGAAAGCCATCATCACCGTCAGCAGTGATGGCAAGATCAGCTGCAACTTCCTGAGCTGAACCTGCGCCAGCCTTCTCCAGACTGAGCACCACAGCGAGGAGCGATCGCTCCAGCCAGGGTTGGAGAGGGTTGAGGATCTGCGCGCGCACGTGTGCCCAAGGCCCTGGCGAAGCTGATTCGGGGAGCTTGGCTGTGCACCGCCGCCGCGACGTGCCTGGCCGAGCAGCGGTTCTGGAGATACCTGCGGCTGCGTTGGTGGCGACACTGAAGCACTTGATGCCCGGTCAAGGGCAGGCATGCCGATGAGATTGGCCCTATGGAGTCATCGGGGTCATCAAGATGACGCATGTCTGACCAGCCTGAAGTGGATCGATCCTGCCCAATGGTGTGCATCAGCCCTGCGCTGTTCACCACCCTTTCATGCCCAGCTCAGCCGCCACATCGGCCTCGCTGCTGATGGTCTGCGGGCCGCCGCTGGGCGGCAGGAATTGCTGGGTCAACTGCAGATGCAGCTGCCCCGCTCCGGCCAGGGTGGTGTCCAGGCCTCGGGTCGTGAGGCCATCAAGCACCACACGGTTCTGGGGCTCGCCCAGCCCAAGCTGACCATCGAGTCCGAAGGCGGGGCCGCATCGCATCAGCACCTGTCCGCGCCAGATCGAGCTCGGCGGAGACCCCAGCGAATAGGTAATCGATCCTTGGGCTGTGAGCAGGCGCAACAGGGGCCGGCGTCCCGCCAGGGAGCAGCTGGAGGGGATCGATCCGGCGGCGCCCAGCTCCACCCGGTCGGCCAGCTGCAGCTCCGAGCGGATCAACTCCAGGGTGCGACGCTGCAACGTTCGCTCGCGCAGCAACCGAACCAGGCGCTCGCTGGTGGAGCCATGGGCCAGCAACGCCTGCAGCATCAGGCAGCTCAACAGCAGGCCCAGCCCCAGCGCCAGCAACAGCTCCAGCAGGGAAAACCCCGAAATCGGCCGCCTGCGGCGGTGTGTTGTGGTCATCGGCATTCCTCGTCGTTACAGAGCGGCGTCAGGCCGGCAGCTGTCGTCCTGCCAGCGCCCCAACCGCACCACCCCGAGGGGCAGGGACATCACCAGGCAGCGCACCAGGTCCGTGCCAGCGGCCGCGACCCGCACGGTTCCTCCGTCCAGCACCAGACCATTGCTGCTGAAGCGGACCTGGTCGGGCAGGTTGTGCTCGATGCGCACCGCCGGATCGACGACGCCTTCCGCCAGATCCAACTGCGCGTCCTGGCAAGCAGGCAAATTGCTGCCGGCGGGTGCCTGCCAACCGCTGGCGCTGAGCCTGAGACCACAGGGCCTGCCCTGGCGGCTGGCGGCCACCCGGCCCAGCTCCAGACCCAGAGCCAGCCGACGGCTGGCGTTCTCCACCCGTTCACGGGCGAAATCCCTGCCGATCTGCGCCAGGCCGGCCGTGGTGAGCAGGCCCAGCAGCGCCACCACCACCAGCAGCTCCACCAGGGTGAAACCTGGCTGGAGCTGGCGCTCAGGACGGGCCACTGGCCACCTCCTGAGCAGATAGGGGCGGGCAAAGCCCGAAAGCGGCGGGGTGGTACAGCCGTTGACGGGTCTGCCCCAGTCCCGACACCGCAAGCCGCAACTGCAGCATCTCGCCCGAAGGGGTGAGGCTGAGGTCCCGGCTCAAGCCGGGCTTGGGCGACGAGGATTGGAGGATTGACAGCAGATAGCCCGCCGCCTGATGGCAATCACCGATCGCGGCCGCCTGGCGGCTCTCATTGCGCAGCAGGCTTTCCGACGCCACCAATGCGGCCTCCAGTTGATCGAGGCGCTGCTGACGCTTCTCCAGATCCAGCACCGAGGCCGACACCAGATTGAGCACGTGCACCGAGGCGGCTGCCGTGAGGCTGAACACCAGCGAGGCCATCACCGTTTCCGTCAGGGTCATGGGGCGATCCCCCGCAGGCCGAGCAGGCGCAGGTCCCTGACCCGGGGGGGACTGCCCTGCAGCACCACCGCAAAGGCGCTCCTGAGAGCGGGTTGGCCATCCGGGGGTCGCAGTTCGAGCAGCAGTTCGGCGCCAGCTGACGTCGCAGTGGGCGCCGGCAGCGCGGCGGTTGCCCTTGGCTGCCAGCTCAGCAGCTCATAGGGCACCGCATTCACCTCGCCCCGGGTCAGGCTCGGCAGTTCGCCGGCACGGACGCAACCGGCCCCGACCCACTGCTCCAGAGCCAGCGGCAACAGGCAGGAGTGCTGGCTCTGCAGCGTCGCCACCAGCAGCTGGGACGCCGACATCAGGCTGTCTTCCGCCAGCCGCAGACGGGAGACTGCGGCCAGACGCCGGGCGTTCTGCAGGGTCAGCGACTGGATCGACAGGCAGCCCAGCAACAGCACCAGCGAAGCCAGGGAAGCGATCGGCAGCAGAAAACCGGCCTCTGCGCCTGCAGGAGCGGACCCTAAGCCTGGTCTACCGAACCGTCGTAGAGGACGACCCGTCATGGGAACAGCGCGCAGCGAACGACCTCTCCAGCGTTCCCAACGGCGGACCCGGACCTCAATCCAGCGGATCGGGCCGCGGAACCAAAGCGCTGGCCCACAGCGGGAGCTGGGCCAGCCGCTGCGGCAACTGGGCGCGGCTAGTACAGCGCCACACCTGAACCGACGGGTACCAGGGGCAGCGGTCCCCTTCCCCCTCCCAGTACCAGGGCCTGGCCAGGCTGGAAACGGAAAGCACCAGGCAGGGCACGCCGAGTGCGCCGCAGAGATGGGCGACCACACTGGGAATCGTGACCACGCCGGCACAGGCGCTGATGGCGGCCACCAAGGCCTCGATGTCCTCAAACGGGTCGAAATCCGGAGGCTGGATCGTCACCCCGGTGGCTGCCGCGAACGCCGCCAGAGCCTCGCTGGCGTCGCCGTACTGCAGCGATTGCAGCTCAAGGCCAACGATTGTGGCCAGAGGTGCCAGATCGGCCAGCTGGAGCGACTTGATCGGCCCGCGCTGGCGCTGAAAACTGCGCCAGAACAAGCCCAGGCGGCAAGGGCCCAGTGCAACTACGGACTGCTCAGGCCGCTGGGCTCCCAGCCAGGCCTCAAAGGGCACCGGCACAGGCCGCTGCCGGCGGGACAGCACCCCGGGCAAGGAACCCAGGGGCACAGCCGCCACGACATCCGCCGGTACGGCTGCTTGCTCCGTGCGGGGCAACACGGTGATGGCCGGGAACCGTCGGCTCACCAAACCCACCAGACGTGGATCGAGCACCAGGGCCAGCTGCGGCTGATGGGCAACGCAGGCGGAGAGAAAACCCAACCAGAACAGCTCATCGCCGAGGCCCTGCTCAGCCCAGAGCAGCACCGTGCCCGAGCAGGGTCGGCCGTCCCAGCGCGGCAGGGCCACCAGCGGCGATTCCGTCAGCTCACCCAACAGCCAGCGCCGCTCGTAATCCTCGCCGCCGCCCAGGGCGTCACCGGCAAGCAAACGCAGCAGCCCCCGGTTCACCGCCGCCTGATGCCAGTCCTCCTGCAGCTCCAGCGCACGGCCGTAGGCCGTAATCGCCTCGGCGTAGCGGCCCAGGCACTGCAACACCATGGCCTGCGCGAACCAGGCCTCAGCGGCATCGCCATGGTTCAGCAGCAGGCGCTCGCACACCTCCAGCGCCAGCTCGAACTGCTCGCCGTCATACAAAATCCGCACCAGCAGCAGTGCCTCCTCCAGGTTGCTGGGCTCCTCGAGCAGGAGCTCCGGAAGCAAGGACAGGGCTTGGGGCAGCTGATCGTTCTGCCACAACAAGCGAGCCAGGCTCACCCGGCTGGGGCGATGGTCAGGATCGAAGAGCAGCGAGAACTGCAGACTGGTGATCGCCTGATCCGGCAGTCCCTCAAGGATCTGGCAGTCAGCGAGGCAACGCAGAGCCTCCAGGCCATCCGGATCGCCTGCCGGCCAAGCCTCCAACAGCGTCATCACCTCCCGCTGCCTACCGGCCGCAATCAGGGCCCGGATGTCCGCCAAGGGGATGGGGGGCAGTTCTGTCATGGACGGATTGCAACGAGCCCATCGATCACAACAGTTTGCTGTTTGGGTGCGAGCAACATCCAGAATCCGTGTCCCATTTGGTCATGACTTTCTAAGTGCAGGACCTCGGGAACGTTGCAGATTTTGGGCAACCACCAGGATGCCGGCGCCTGGATCAGATGGGCATTGCGACCATCAGCCAGATGCTTGCTGGCAGGGCCAGTATGAATGGTGACAAATGCAAGCTGACAGACTAAATCAGCCAACTCCTGCAGCACAGCATCCAGACAAGCCGGCTCTACATGTTCAAGGACATCGATACAGCAAACCAGGGGGGCTGATGTCGGCTTGCCGTCACTGGGAAAGGCAGGATCGTAAGGATAATAGGATTCAAGCAAGACCCCCTGCTCCTCCAGGGCGAGTCGCAATCTCTGCTTCCCGGACCCATAATCTGCAAGCTCACGAATGGCATTTAACTGGAG
>CAIKWV010000562.1 GCA_903831165.1 uncultured cyanobacterium | reverse complement strand
CTCCAGCCGGTCGCGGGCCGCCAGCAGCCAGCGCACATCGCCGGCCGCATAGGCCAGCTGGGTGTCGCTGAGCTCTTCCACCCGGCCCCAGTCCGAACTCTGGGCCTGCTTGTCCAGCTCCACCCCCACCAGCTCGTTGACCACATCCTTGAGGCCGTGGCGGGGCGCATAGGTGCGGGCCAGGCGGATGCAGCAGACGTTGTCGGCGTCATCGCAGATCTGCACCAGGCAGAGGCGATCGCGGCCGTGGATCAGGCCCATGGCCTCGGTGTCGATCGCCAGGGCCCGGGCGCCGGCATACAGCTCCTGCCAGGCGCCATCGAGATCGCCGTCGAACACCGCGAACCGGGCCGGTGGCACCGAAGGGCCGCCACTGGCGGACGCGGCAGAGGCGGCGGAGGAGGCCTGGGCCATCGGGAAGGGGGATCACGGGGATGCCCCACATCGTGACCCAGAGCCGTGGTCGCCGGATCCCGGCCCACCGCAGCGGCCCACCCAAGCCGTCACGGCCCCGTGCGAACGGGACTGCCGTCAGGAGGTGGCGACCAGGAGCGGCGCACGCCATCAGCAACCGCATGGGTGAGAATGCAGGGCCAGCAACGCCCGCGCGCCGATGTCCACCCTGGCTTCGACCCTGCTGCTGACCCTGCTGCTGGCGATCGGCCTGGTCTTCTTCCTGCGCGCCGCCAGCAAGGACCGCACCACCGTGGTGGACGTGCATTCGCCGCGGCCGCCCCTGGAGGTGCTGGACGGCCTCAGCAGCTGGCTGAACCAGCGCGGCTGGTCGACCGAAGGGGGCGACGCCGAGCGCCAGCTGCTGCGCTTCCGGGGCCAGGTGAGCTCCAGCCTGCCCCTGGCGCTGCTGCTTTCCCTGCTCGGCGCCGTCGGTGCCGCCTGCCTCGGACTGGTGCTCTGCCAGCTGCTGCCCCAGCTGGGCTGGTGGCCCCTGCTGCTCACCCTGCTCGGCCCCATGGCCGGCCTGATCTACAGCCGCCGGGCCGCCCGCCCCGAGATCCTGGAGCTGCGCCTGATGAACGAGGCCGGCCAGGACAACGGCGGCAGCTCCCTGCGGCTGCGCGCCCACCGCGATGAACTGATCGCCATGGAACTGGAACTCGGCCCCAGCCTGCAGCTGGCCAGTGACGGAGCCCTGCTGACCTCCCCCATCTGACCCAACAGAAAGCGCCCCATGTCCCAGTCCGTCCTGCCGGAGACCTGCCCGCTGACTGGCCGGGGCGGAGGCCATGGTCCGATCCGGAGCCCTCGCCAGGTTCCACGCCGGCTCCACACCCTGCCGGACCGCGCCCCGTCGGCGAAGCCTGCATGGGCCGTAATCCTGACGGCGCATTCACGCCTCCTGAGCTCCAGGCTTATGAAGGGCCTGCTGCTAGGCGGCTGCCTGCTGGGCGGCGCCCTCAGCCCGGCCCGGGCCCAGATGGTCTTCCATCAACCCGGGCTGGAGCAGCCCCCTGCGGCCAACGGCGACCCCGGGGCGGCGGACCTGCTGCCGGGCTTCGATCCGCTCACCGGCCCCCGCAGCCGCCTGCAGCGCGACTGGGTCGGAACGCGCCGCGTCTCGGCCTCCACGCCGATCCTGGTGATGGCCGGCCACGCCGACTCCCAGAACATCGGCGGATCCGGCACCGCCGGTGAGGCCGTGGGCCGGCTCGGCGCGGCGCCGATGTATCCCGGCATCAGCGACGAGCTCTACTGGAACATGGTGATCGCCACCAACGTGGTGGCCCTGGGCCAACAGCGGGGCCTCGACATCCGCTACTACCGCCCCCCCTTCCGCACGATCGTCGATGGCAACGAGGTGGGCACCAACTGGAGCGTGGGCCGCGACCATGCCGCCAGCGGCGGCTACGCCCTGGAGATCCACTTCGACGCCTACGGCTCCGATGGGGTCGGCTCCGGCCTGATCCCGCCGGTGCACCGGCGGTTCAGCACCATCGACGAAAGCCTGGCCCAGGAGTTCGGCGGCTACCCGATGGCCTTTCGCAACGTGCTGGGCGGCCCGAAACGGGGCATCGGCCTGCTGGAGATCGGCAAGCTGGAAGGGCAGCTGGAGGCCTCCCTGCGCGATCCGCGCACGCGCCCGCAGGCCGTCCAGGCGATCGCCGAACGCATCGTCCGGGCCCTGGAGCTGGGCCTGGGTCGCCAGAGCAGTCCCACCGCCAGCAGCCCGGGGCTGAGCGGCTCCAGGTCCAACAACCGCACCGCCCAGGTGCGCTGAGGGGCCAGCCCCCATCGTCCCCGGGCAGCGTTAAGCAGGCCGCGCCCCCCAAAGCGGCTCAGCCCAGCGCCTGGTGGGGCCGGCAGAGATCCTCGAGGGAGCCATCCTCCAGCCAGTTCTGGGGCTTGGTGAACACCTCCGTCAGCAGGGCCTCGCGGCTGCCGGGCTCCGGGGTGTAGCCGTATTCCCAGCGCACCAGGGGCGGCAGCGACATCAGGATCGACTCGGTGCGGCCATTGGTCTGCAGGCCGAAGATCGTGCCGCGATCAAACACGAGGTTGAACTCCACGTAGCGGCCGCGCCGATACAGCTGGAATTGCCGTTCCCGCTCGCCGTAGGCCATGTCCTGGCGGCGCTCGACGATCGGCACGTAACTGGGCAGGAAGCCGTTGCCGCAGGCGCCCGCCAGCCGGAACAGCTGCTCCCAGTCCTGCCGGATCGGCCCCAAGCCGTTGCTGACCGCCGCCGCCGGGCCCTTGGCATCCTGCCCCTTGTAGAGCACGCCGGCGGGGTCCTGGTAGTCGTAAAAGATGCCGCCGACCCCGCGGGTCTCGCCGCGGTGCTTGAGATAGAAGTATTCGTCGCACCAGGGCTTGAACACCTGGAAATAGGCAGGATCGACGCTGTCGCAGGCCCCCTTGAGAGTGCGATGGAAATGCCTGGTGTCCTCCAGAAAGGGGTAATAGGGGGTCAGGTCGGCGCCGCCGCCGAACCACCACACCGGCCCGGCCTCGAAATAGCGGTAATTGAGGTGGACTGTGGGGATGAATGGGTTGCGGGGGTGCAGCACCATGGAGGTTCCGG
>CAIKWV010000561.1 GCA_903831165.1 uncultured cyanobacterium | reverse complement strand
GGGCCGGCCGGCCCGTTCGGCCACCACGGTGTCCTGCAGCAGGGGGGCATAGCGGCGCAGCAGCTCCTGCAGCCGATCCCGCCGCTCGGAGCGCACCGCCAGGGACTGGCGCCGCAGGCCCGCCAGGGCAGCGCTGGCCCGATCGGCCACCCGCCCCCCTTCCTCCAGGCAGAAGTGCAATCGCTGCTCCAGCTCCGGCAGGGTGCGCATGGCATCCACCAGGGCACTGCAGACGGGCCGCAACACGGGATCGTCGATCTGGCGCCGCAGCCGTCGGGCCGCCGCCAGGGTGCCGGCCAGGGCCAGCAGCTCCTCGCCACCGGCGCAGCCGCCCTTGGCGCAGAGGGTCACGGTGTGGGCGATGTCGGCGGCGCCCTGGAAGCTCAATCCCCCCTCCACCAGCCCATCGAGACCCAGCAACTCGGTGGTCTCGGCCAGCAGGGTTTCGCTGGTCTGGCGATCGCCGGGCAGGGGCAGGGCCCGGCAGTGGCGCTCGCCAGCGGCAGTGCTGGCAAAGCTGGCCAGGTGTTCCGCCAGCCGCGGCCACTCCAGCAACGTCAGGGTCTCCGGCTCGATGGCGGGCTCGTTGCCCAGATCGAGGACGGGTGGGGGCGGCGGCGGTTCTGGTGCCAGCAGTGCTGGTGCCAGCGGTGCTGGTGCACTTGGGATCGGGGCATCAACTGGCGCCTCAAGAGCGGCTTCCAGGGCAGCTGCGACGTCGCCGGCGCCAGGGTTGTCGCGAGAGCCTGGACTTGGGATCGCGTCTGCAACCTCGCCCGAGATCCGCTCTTCAGCGGAACGATCGACCTCAGCTGCGATCTGGTCGGCGCCGGAAATCACGGCAGAGGCTGAGATCTCAACGGAACCGGTGCTGGCTGCGTCACCGGAGGGTTCGGCTTCTCCAGAGGTTGGGGCCTCGTGAGCTCCTGAGGTTGGGGTAGGGGTTGGAAGGTCGTCTGCTGTCGTTGCGACTTCGCCAACCGCCGGAACACTGGAGTCCATCTCGCCCGCGCTGTCACCCCAGGCGTCGGCGGCCAGCCCGGCCCCGGGCTTCGCCTCCGGGCTGGCGGCCAGCGGGAACGCGGAGGATCCGCCGATCCCCTCCATGTCAACCAACCCCGAATTCACGCGGCAACGGGCGAAGGGGGCGGCGGGATCGGCTGCTCACCCACATTGGAGGGAATGCCAGCGGCGGGCTCGTAGAGCAGCTCCAGCCAGTTGCCCTCCGGATCCTGGAGATAAAAAGAGGCAGTGCCATCGCGATGGTCATGCACCGGACCGACGCGATGGCCCGCCGCCACCAATTGGGCATGCACCGCCTCCACCTCGCTGCGCTCGGTGTAGTGGAAGGCGAAGTGGGGGCCGGCGGCGGTGTAAGCGGGGCTCAGCAGGGCGATGCCGTCGCCGTTGGCGGGCGATTGCAGATAGGCCCAGTCGTCCGCATCCCAGGTGAGCCGCAGCCCCAGGGCCTGGTAAAAGGCCTTGGCGCGCTCCATGTCCTGCACCCGCACCGCCACATGGCCCAGCCGGCTCGTGGCCATCACATCCGCCCCATCGCTGCCGCCATTCAAGCGGTTCCCGCCGCTGCATCGGGGGCGGGCCCATCTCCAGCACCGCCACCATCGCCTCCTGCATCGCCATCCGCTGCCCCTGAGTCCGCTGCCGCTGAGTCCTGGCTGGCGGCAACACGCTGCCCCCCAGCACGACTGACCACGGCATGGCTGACCACGGCAGGCCCACCCAGGCCAACACCGCCGCCGGGGTCCGGCCCGACCAGCGCCTCCTGCAGCGCCACCACCAGCAGCAACCAGAGGCTGCCGGCCATGGTGAACAGGGGATAGGTGAGCGGCGGATGGGGGATCACGAACGGCAACAGGGCCAGCCCCAGGGCCGGCGGAAACGGCAGCCGGGCCAGCTTGAGCAACGCCAGGGTGGCCAGCACCGCCAGGAAGGCCGCCGCCGGTGTCACCCCCAGCGTCTTGACCAGGGCCAGGCCGACGACGGCGGCGCCATTGGCCACCAGCCAGACACCGACATAGCGGCCGCGCCAGGGGCAGTGCTGGCGGTGCACAACCATCTCGAAGGCGATCACCAGCAGCGGCGGAAACAGCACCAGTGGCGAGCCGATCAGCCGCACCAGCAGCAGGCCGCCCAGCAGAAACAGTCCGAACGGCCACAGCCAATCGCGGAGCGGCGGTAGCGGCTGGCTTCGGCCCCGGAGCGCCCACAGGCCCGGACCAGTCGCGGCCGCGCCCGCAGGCTGCGGCGAACCGCCCTTGATCCGGCGCGCCCGCAGGGCGATGACCAGCGCCAGACCGCCGGTGCCGATCAGGATCGAAAACGGGTAGCTCCAGGTGTGGATGCCCAGCGCCAACGGCAGCAGGCCGGCCGAGAGGGCCGGCACGATCGGCGACCGCAGGGCGGCGATCAGCAGCAGGGTCAGCCCCACATTCAGCAGCACGGCCGTGGGCCCGTAGGCCAGGTGCCGGGTGATCCACAGCCCCTGCACGGCCGCCAGAAAGGGCGTGAGCATCAGCAGGGCCGGCGAGCAAGCCCAGGGATGGCGCCGATCGCTGAAAATCACCCAGCCCAGGGCCCCGAGCTCGGGGAAGAGCACGTAGGGCATGCCGGTGACGTTGGCGATCAGCGTGATCAGCGCCAGGAAGGCG
>CAIKWV010000560.1 GCA_903831165.1 uncultured cyanobacterium | reverse complement strand
GGCCCTGGCGCGTCGGCTGCTCCCGCATCGCCTCGATGCGTTGCAGGCGGGCTTTCGGTTTGGTGCTGCGGGCCTTGGGGCCCTGGCGCAGCCAGGCCAGCTCCCGCCGCAGGGTGCCGCGAAACTTGGCCGCCGTGGCCGCTTCGGCCTCGTCCTCCTCGGCCCGATGGGCCAGGTAGGTGGCGTAGTTGCCCTCATAGCGGCGCGCCTCGCCCCGCTCCACCGCCACGATCCGCCGGGTCACCCGATCCAGCAGATAGCGGTCGTGGGTGACCAGCACCAGGGCGCCGGGGTAGCGATCCAGCCAGCCCTGCAGCCACTCCACCCCGTCGGCGTCGAGATGGTTGGTGGGTTCATCGAGCAGCAGCACCTCCGGCTGGGCCACCAGGGCCGCCGCCAAGGCCACCCGCCGCCGGTTGCCGCCGGAGAGTTCCCCCACCGGCCGGTGCACGTCACCGATGCCGAGCCGCTCGAGCACCTCGTGGCATTCGCGCTCCAGATCCCAGGCCTGGCAGGCATCCATCCGGTGCTGCAGATCGCTGAAGCGGGCCAGCAGGCGATCGTCCTCCGGCGTTTCCGCCAGCGCATGGCTGAGCAGGCCGTGCTCGCGCAGCAGGGCCATGCGCTCACCGCTGCCGGCGAACACCTGCTCCAGGATTGTCTGCTTGGGATCGAGATCCGGCTCCTGATCCAGCAGCACCACATTCAGGCGGCTGGAGCAGCGCCGTTCCCCCTGATCGAGCGGTTCCCGGCCGGCCAGCACCTTCAGCAAGGTGCTCTTGCCGGCGCCATTGGGGCCGATCAGGCCGAGTCGATCGCGCTCGCCCACATGCAGGTCGAGATCGGCGAACAGGGTGCGCAGGCCGAAGTCCTTGCCCGCCCCCACCAGGCTGATCAGACTCACGATCCCTCGACGGCCAGGCCGGCGCGCTGGCGCGCCAGGTAGGTGAACACGCTCTTGTCGCCCACATCAGCGGCGGCGGCCATCGGGAACTTGCGCAGGCACAGCACCAGCAGCAGGGCACTTTCCAGGGCCAGCAAGTTGAGGGTGGCGCCAGGGTCCAGCAGGCCGCTGAGGCGGCCCAGCAGGGCCAGGGGCAGCAGCAGGGTCACGCCGATCGCCTCCGGCCGGCGAAAACAGAAGAACTCCTTGAAGCCGATGCCGCAGAGCGCCGCGAAAAAGGGGCCGATCGCCAGGATCCAGAGGGGCTGGACGGCCAGGGCGGTCAACATGGCGGCTGGTCCCAGGCGCCAGGCCAGCACCAGGCCGCCGGCGCAGCCCAGCAGCCAGAACAGCTTCAAGGCCAGATGCAGGGGCCGCAGATAGATGTGAATCCACTGCAGGGCCAGGCCCAGACCGGCCGCCATCAGCAGCAGCCAGGGCCAGAGCAGCGCGGGGCCGAACTGGTGCCACTGCCACAGCAGCCCCAGCTGGCCGACGGCCACCGCCGTCAGCGCCAGCCGGTAGCCGAGCACTTCGCGCCGGTCCCGCTCATCGATCGTGTAGGTGCCGAACATGCCTTCGAACATCGGATCGGGGCCGCGGCTGGGGCTTTCGCTGGTGGTCATCGGGCAACCTCGCTCGCCACCAGTCTGGCCAGATCGGGGCCGGCCGGGACGATGCCGGAGGGATGGAGGGGAAACAGGGCGCCGAAGTAGTCGCTGCGCCAGGCCTCGGGGCAGCAGGTGCGGCCCACTCCCTCCAGCCCGAAAAAGCGGGCCCGCCAGCGCCACAGGGCCGGTAGCTGGCTCAGGGGCAGGCGGCTGCAGCCGAACAGGGGCGCGTAGACCATCTCCAATCGGATCAGGGTCGGGAACAGCACCACGTCCGCCAGGCTGGGTTCGGGGCCGCAGAGCCAGGCTTCGCCCCGTTGCTCCTGTTCCTGCAGGGCCTGTTCGGCCTCCTGCAGGGCGGCGAACAGGGCTGATTCGGCTTCGTCGTAGGCGGCCTGGTTGCGGGCGAAACCGCAGCGGTAGACGCCGTCGTTGACGTCGCCCTGAAAGCGCTGGCGCCAATGGTCGATCGCCGGCAGCCGCTCCGGCGGGGCGAGCCGGGGGGCCTCCGGGCCGGAGGGCCAGAGATCGAGCAGTTCGATCAGCCGGGCGCTCTCGTTCACCAGGATTCGCTGCTCCTGCCGCGACCACAAAGCCGGCACGGTGGCGGGCTGGCGTCGGTCACCACCGCTGCGCCGGTACAGCTCCGCCAGGGTGCGGCAGCCCTCGAACGGTTCGACGAAGCGCCAGCGGCCGGCCGCCGGATCCGGTTCCACCACCAGCAGCTCGATGCTGCCGCCGAGTTGGCGCAGGCTGTGCACCAGCCAGGCCCGATGGGCCCAGGGGCAACTCCGCCCGACGATCAGGACGTGGCTTCCGGCCTTGGCGGCGTTGGCCGGCAGCGGCGGCAACGCCGTGAACGCCCCCACCGGCCTTTGGTAGCGGCCGGCGGCATCGGCCGGGGCCAGGCCCCCCATCAGCTGCTGCCACTGGCAGTGCCACAGCCCTCGGGCCGTTCGGATCAGGGCGGCGGGAGGTCGCATCGACCCACTCTGACCCGCCACCGCCACGCCGCAGACCACCACTCTGCGGTTGCCACCACGGTGACCACCCCCGACGTCGCCGCCGGCCTGATCCTGCGCCAGGCTGGAGAGCCAGAACGGCTGAGTGATCGATGGTGGCGGCCGAGGTCAGGGCGGGCGCGGGGCAGCCTGAGGGGACCAGCCCGGCCAAGGGCAAGGTGCTGCTGGTGGCCGGCACCCACGGCAACGAACTCAATGCCCCCTGGCTGTTCGATGCCTGGCAGCGGGATCCCTCAAGACGCCCTGCCTGCGACCTGGAGCTGGTGCTGGCGATCGGCAATCCGGCCGCTCGGGCGGCGGGGCGCCGCTATCTGGAGCGGGATCTCAACCGCAGCTTTGATCCGGATCGGCTGGCGGATGCCGGATCCCGGGAGCTGGAGGTGGACCGGGCCCGTCAACTGCTCGCCGACCACGGTCCCGCTGGCGCCGATCCCTGCCTGGTGGCTTTCGATCTGCACAGCACCACCGCCAGCATGGGCAACAGCCTGGTGGTCTACGGGCAGCGGCCGGCGGATCTGGCCCTGGCCGCCGGCCTGCAGGGGCGCCTCGGCCTGCCCATTTATCTGCACGAGGCTGATGCGGTCCAGACGGGCTACCTGGTGGAGCGCTGGCCCTGTGGTCTGGTGATCGAGGTGGGTCCGGTGCCCCAGGGGGTGGTCCAGCCGGCGATCCTGCAGCAGACGCGTCTGGCCCTGGAGGCGGCATTGGCAGTGCTGATGGAGGCCCGCGCCGGCCAGCTGCAGCTCCCTCGCCAGCTGGTGCTCCATCACCACCTGTGCAGCCTCGATCTGCCCCGCCATGGCGATGGCGCGCCGCGGGGCGTGATCCATCCCCGGCGCCAGGGCCGGGACTGGCAGCCGCTGCACCCCGGTGATCCCCTGTTTCTGAGCGAAGCCGGCGAAACCCTGGCCTACGACCCTCCGGCAGGTCTGGGGCTCGATCCGGTCTGGCCCGTGTTCATCAACGAGGCGGCTTAAG
>CAIKWV010000559.1 GCA_903831165.1 uncultured cyanobacterium | reverse complement strand
CGCTCGGTGTCCACCTTGAGGATGACAAGCCCGCGGGTGGTGATCTGTTTGCCGCCGTAGCGACCGGCCATGCGCTTGCCGGGATAGACGCGGCCCGGCGTGGTGCCGGCGCCGATCGAACCGGGCTCGCGGTGGTTCTTTGAGCCGTGGCTCATCGGACCGCGGCTGAAGCCGTGGCGCTTCTGGAAGCCGGAGAAGCCTCGGCCCATGGTGTCGCCGCTGACGTCGACCTTCTGGCCGGCCTCAAAGTCCGCCACGGTGATGGCGCTGCCGAGTTCGAGACCGTCGACACCCTCGACGCGGTATTCGCGCAGATGGCGCAGCGGATCGCTGCCGGATTTGGCGAGGTGACCGCGGGCCGGCTTGTTCACGAGTTTTTCGCGAATGTCACCGAAACCGATCTGGACCGCGGTGTAACCGTCGGTGGCTTCGCTCTTGAGCTGGGTGATGCGGCAGGGGCCCGCCTCGATCAGGGTGACCGGGATGGATCTGCCCTCGGGGTCGAAGAACTGGGACATGCCCAGTTTCTTCCCAAGAATGCCGATGGACATGGGAGGGAGAACAACGCCAGCTGGACTGCCGTTGCCGCTGCCTCCCGGGAGGAGGTTCGCGGCGCCGATGCGGGGCCTGGGGCTCCGATTCGGACGGCGGGGGGGCTGAATTCGTGGAATCGCAATGTTGACAATCGCGCCGGAGGTCCAGGGGATCCGGATCGTTCGTCAGGGGCTAGCGAGGCGAATCAGCGGGCTGGGACTTTTCCGGTGGACACCGTTGGGAGTGAACTCCTGACGGGGCCGGGTAGTTTCCCGACGGTGCCGGCAGTGGTTCGGAGATGGTTCTCCGGCTGCTGGTTCCGTGCTGGCCTGGAGGGGTCGTCACCAATGACAACCCCTGTGCTGCGCTCTGGAGGCCCGGCTAGCGGACGGGCACAGATCAACAGCACAAGCAAACAATGTAGCGCATGACCTCGCACTCCCCCCTTCCGGCCTTCGGGACTGCCAGACTCCCGCCCATTGATCTGGGATGCCCCGATGCCCCTGCTGCTGACCGGCCGCGGTTTTCGTCAGGACCTCGAGCGCGCTGGGGCCCTGGCCTTGTACGTGCCCCTGGAGGGCGGAGCCGAGACGCGGCTGCTGCGCCGTCTCCGGGCCGCCGGGTATCGCGCCCAGATGACCTCGGCCCGCGGCCTGGGTGATCCGGAGGCTTTCCTGTTCGAGCTCCATGGGGTGCGGCCGCCCCACCTCGGCCACCAGAGCGTCGGGCGCGGTGCCGCCGTTGGCGAGGTGCAGCGGGTGATGCCCCTGCTGGGACCTCAGTTCGCGGAAGCAGGGCCCGTGCTGCTCTGGCTGCTGGAGGGTCAGGTGCTCTCGAGCGCCGAGTTGGCCTCGCTCTGTGCCCTGTGCCGCCGGGAGCCCCGCCTCAAGATCGTCGTGGAGATGGGTGGAGCCCGAGCCCTGCGCTGGCAGCCCCTGGAGCAATTGCTTGGCCGCTGATCCGCAGGGAAAACTGGCCCTGATCTGGGGTATTTCGTTTTTCTCCGGTTCTCTCGCCCAGCTGCTGGCCCGACTGAGCGGTCTGCCGGCGGTCGTCCTGTTGCTGGCCACGGGGCTGCTGCTCGGTCACGCCGGTTTCGCCTGGATCCTGCCCGATCAGCTGGGCCGGGGCCTGGAGCCTCTGGTGGGTCTGCTGGTCAGCCTGGTGCTGTTCGATGGCGGCCTCAACCTGCGCCTGGCGGGCCGCGATCTGCAGCGGTCGGTGTTGCAGCTGGTGCTGGTGCGCTCCGTGCTGGGTCTGGCCGGTGGTGCGGCCCTGGCCCACTGGGCCGCCGGTCTGCCCTGGCCGCTGGCCCTGGTCTTCGGCGCCATCGCCCTGGCCACCGGTCCCACGGTGGTGAATCCGCTGGTTCGTCAGATCGGTTTGAGCCCCTTTCTGGCCCGGGTGCTGGAGGCGGAGGGGCTGATCCTGGAGCCGGTGAGCGCGGTCCTGGCCCTGTTGCTGCTGCAACTGGCCCTAGGGGATCTGGGCACCTGGCAGGACGTGGCCTGGCGCCTGGTGTTGCGGCTCGGCGTCGGCGTGGGCCTGGGAGCCCTGGCGGGTTTGGTGTTGGCGCTGGTGTTGGAGCGGGTCGCCAAGCCGGCTCCGCCCGCTGGCTCCGGTAGCCCTGAGGCAGCGGATTCCGCCGCTGATGGCCTGTCGCTGCAGCTCACTCTGGGCACCTTGTTTCTGCTGTTCAGCGGCTGTGAGGCCCTGTTGCCCGAGTCGGGGCTGCCGGCGGCGGTGACCGCCGGCGTGGTGGTGGGTCTGAGGCTGGACACCGCCGCCGGTTCGCTGGATGCCTTGATTGCCCAGTTGGCGATGCTGGCCATCACGGTGCTGTTCCCATTGCTGGCGGCCGACGTGTCCTGGGCCGAATTGAGCCCGCTCGGCTGGGGTGGGGTGGTGTGTGTGGCCGGGTTGATGCTGCTGCGCCTGGTGGTGGTGATGTCGGCGGGGGTGGGCTTACCCCTGAACGGGCGCGAGAAGCTGCTCGTCAGCTGGATTGCTCCCCGTGGCATCGTCACCGCCGCCGTGGCCAGCCTGTTTGCCCTGCAGCTGGAGCAGGCAGGGGTGGCAGCCGCCGGCACCCTCAAGGGGTTGGTGTTCCTGACGATCCTGATCACAGTCGGCCTTGGCGGGGTCACGGCTCCCTGGCTGGCCCGAAAGCTGGGACTGAGTGGGGTTGACGCCGCTGCAACCGGCGAGGATCCCTCCGGCGACGCCCCTGGGGCCGGCACCGCAGCCAGCGGCCAGGCCTGATTGGCTGGGCTCTGCGAACGCCGTGGGTCCAGCGTCCAAGCCATCAAGGCGCCCTCCTGGACAGCGGCAAGCTCTGATTTCAGTTGCGCGATCGCTACGCAACCCCCGGCTTGGGAAGATGGCGCGGCCGCGCCGTCTTTGAACCATCGCCCCCGTCGATTCCCCTCTCCCCGGTGATGCGGCCCTGGCCCGGGGCCGCTGGGTGAAGTGGATCGGCGGCGCCAGCAACCAGGACCTGGCCGCCATCGAGGATCTGGCGGGGATCTACAGCCTGGCGGGGGTGCACTGCCTCGATCTGGCTGCCGATGCGGCCGTGGTGGCCGCCGCCCGCCGCGGCATCGCCTGGGCCGAAACCCGAGGCGCCGCCAGGCCCTGGCTGATGGTCAGCCTCAGCGATGGCGCCGATCCCCACTTCCGCAAGGCCTGGTTCGATCCGGCCCTCTGCCCCTCCAGTTGCCCCCGGCCCTGCGAGCGTGTCTGCCCCGCCCTGGCGATCCCGCCCTTGCCGTCGCCTGGGGTCGGGGTGCTTGCCGAGCGCTGCTACGGCTGTGGCCGCTGCCTGCCGGCCTGTCCCCTGGGCCTGATCGAGGAGCGCGATCACAATCTGCCCCCCGACCGGGTGGCGGCCCTGCTGTCCGAGCTGCGTCCTGATGCGGTCGAACTCCACACCCGCATCGGCCGCGCCGAAGCCTTCGCTGAACGCCTGAACCAGGTGCGCGCCTCCGGGGTGCCGCTGCGGCGGCTGGCGGTCAGTTGCGGTCTCGAAACCGCTGCGGGGGCGGTGGGCATCAGCCCCGCCACGCCCGAGGCCCTGGCCCGGGAGCTCTGGCAGCGCCATGAGCTGCTGCTGCAGGCGGGCCTGGTGCCCCTCTGGCAGCTGGACGGCCGG
>CAIKWV010000558.1 GCA_903831165.1 uncultured cyanobacterium | reverse complement strand
GGCCCGATCGTGGTGACGCGCAAGTCGGCCCAGCTCGGCCTCAACAGCTCCACCGTGCTGTTCACCCTGATTCATAGCGCCAACCTGCTGCTGCTCAGCACCTCGCCTGAGGCCCTGGTCTGGGCGATCGACTGGTGGTTGATCCCCCTGGGCCGCCTGGGGCTGCCGGTGGAGCGCCTCGGCTTCACTCTGCTGCTGTCGCTGCGCTTCCTGCCGCTGGTGCAGGAGGAGTTCCAGAACCTGCTGCGCTCCCTGGCCACCCGGGCCGTCAACCTCAAGGCCCTGGGCTGGAAGACGGGCCTGGGGCTGGCCCTGGCCGTGGCCGAACGCCTGCTGGCCAATGTGCTGCTGCGCTCGGAGCAGGGGGCCGAAGCCCTGATGGCCCGCGGCGGCCGCTGGTTGGCGCCGGAGAGCCTGCACCAGCCCATGCCGATCGCGACCTGGCCCAGCCTGCTGGCGGCGTTGGCCCTGGTGGTGCTGGTGGGCCTGAGGCTGCGGATCGGCGCAGCCTGAAAGCAGGCGGTGACGCTGGCTGCGACACGACGACAGAACAGCCGCAGCGGGGCTCGGGGCGCGGCAGGCGGGGCCCACCCCCCGGCCGGCTTTGCCCCGCCGTCACTCCGGGCGGATCCACCCCGCAGCGCAGCGCTGGCGGTCGCTCAGAAGCCGGTGGGGTTGAATGGATTGACTGTGTCTGGCGATGTGAGTTCCGAGCGCTACCTGAATCACCCGACCTTCGGGATGCTCTATCGGGTCGCCCCCGTCGCCGAGAGCAAGGATCTTTTCGCCACGCTCTACGCCCAGCGGATTTTCTTTCTGGTCACGCTGCAGAGCCGCGGCGCCCTGTTTGAGGTGATCCCGCTGATGGATGCCCGCCATTTCGCCGAACAGAATCTGGCCCGAGCCCGCCGTGAAGGCCCCGAGGTCCTGGCCCGCTGGCGTCAACTGTTCGACCAGACCTTCATCTGATGACCACGGCGGACCTGGCCGCCCGCCTGGTTGAGCTGGCCGCACGGCTGCCCGCCGCCACCCGCCTGCTGGCTGTCAGCAAGGGCCAGGACGCGGCCGCGATCCGCCAGGCGGTGGCCCTGGGACAGCGGAGCTTCGGCGAGAGCCGGTTGCAGGAGGCCCAGGCCAAGCAGGAGCAGCTTGCTGATCTCGGCCCTTTGGACTGGCATTTCATCGGTCGGCTTCAGGCCAACAAAGCCCGGGGAGTTCTGCGCCACTTCGGCACCATTCACTCGCTCGACAGCCTGGAGCTGGCCAGGCGCCTGCAACGAATCGCTGCCGAGGAGGGACTGGCGCCGGCGGTGCTGTTTCAACTCAAGCTCAGGCCCGATCCCGCCAAGACCGGCTTCAGCGCCGCCGAGTTCCGCCAGGCCTGGCCGGAGCTGCGGCAGCTGGCACCGCTGCGGCCCGTCGGCCTGATGACGATCGCCCCCAGGGGGCTGAGCGCCGCAGAACGAAAGCAGCTGTTTCTGGACTGCGCCGATCTGGCGGCGGAGCACGGTCTAGTGGAGCTGTCGATGGGCATGAGCGGCGACTGGCCCGAGGCGGTGGCCGCCGGCAGCACCTGGGTGCGGCTGGGTACCACGTTGTTCGGAACACGGCCAGGGGCTGGGCCCGTCCTGGGACCAGAAGCGCCGACGAACACCCCTTGAGAGCTTGCCACCGCTGCCGTGGGACGCTATTCAGGTCTGAAGCTCCATCCAGAGGCTATCCGTGTCGTTGTTTTCCCGTCTGCGTGCCGTCGTCTCCGGAGATGACTTCCTCGATGGCGAAGAAGACGTCGAGCTCGATTACGACCCCGGTGATGTTGCCG
>CAIKWV010000557.1 GCA_903831165.1 uncultured cyanobacterium | reverse complement strand
CTTGGATGCCAAGGCCCTGCTGGCCGATGGCCGCAGCCATCTGCAACAGACCCTGGACCTGGTGAGCGCCATCCTCACCGAGGTGAAGCCGGCGGAGCTGCGGGGCCCCCGGGAGGCCAACAACTACCTGCGCTACCAGGCCAATGCCTGGCATCGGCTGGAGCCGCGACGCGATGGCGGCCCGTTGCCGTCGCCGGCGATGCGCCTCCTGGACGACTGGATCGGCCGGCTGATCCTGCCGCTGAGCGCTGAGCGCTGGGGCGGGGTCTGGTTTGAGGTGATCCACGCGCCTGCCCCCTGGAGCCAGCTGCGGGGCCGGAGGCTGCGGCTCGATTGGCACGATCCCCTGCTGGCCCCTCTGAGGATGGACGTGCATTTCAGCGACGAGGCCCTGCAGAGCGTCGCCGATGGCGGGGTCCATCCCCTGCGGCTGAACCACTGGCGCCAGGTGAGCCCCCTCGAGTCCCTGGCCGGCGCCCGTCCCCAGGATGACCAGCTGGTGCGGCTGCCCCATCCGGTGCGGGTGCTGCCAGCCGCCCAAGGCCCAGCGATCACAGCCGGCGAGGCCCCCCGCCTGGTGATCCTCGATGAACCGTTGCAGACCACCGGCACGGCCCTGGCCCTGGTGCGCTTCGAGGCCCCAGGGGCCGGCCCCGAGCCACCAGCGGCGCTGAGCGGAGAGCTGCCGGCGGCGAACCGCAACCCTGTCCCGCCGGCGCTCAGCCCGGCCCTCCGCGCCGATGACGGCACGGCGCTGGCCGCTCCGGCATCCCGGGAGCCCGATCCGCCGGAGTGGCCCTGGAGCGGGGTGAGCTTCGATCCGGCCACCGGCCGCTTTGATGGACCGCGGCTGCGGCTGCGGCTACCGGCGCCGGTGGCGAACAGCGAGGGGATCCTGCCCGCCACCAGCCGCGGCCTGGCCTACGCCCCCACCAACCAGAGCGGCTGGTACGTCAGTGGCGTGCCCGATGGCGACGGCGGCTTCGTCGTGCAGTCGATGCTGCCGCGCCAGCTGCAGCGCTTCGCCCCCGAGCGGGTGATCAGCGGCCGGCGCCGCGCCTGGGAGTACATCAAACGCCAGGCCTGGCACCAGCCCCGCTCGGGCAGCGCCAGTGCGGTGCTGGTGACGGGCCAGCCCATGGGCGAGCAGGAAGCCCTGGCGGAGTGGCAGGCCGGTGACCGCCTGCTGGTGCTGCATGTTTTCGGGGGCATCGGCGGCCAACAGCGCGAAGCCGCCCTGGCCAGCGGCCTCTGCACGGGCCACTTCGCTTATGGCGTCGCCACCCTGGAGAGGGAGCCGCTCTCGGGCGAGCTGGGCCTGGCGCTGACCTACCGGCAGGTCTACGCCCACAACCCCGACGGCATCATTGCCGGGGCCCAGGATCGCTGGCGCTACCTGGGCGATCGCCAGTGGGGCTGGCTGGGCACACGGCCGGTGGCCGACATCCTGGTGCGCTTCCCACCGCTGACGGCCAGCTACGAGGTGCAGGGCCAGGAACGATCGCTGCTGCGGGATCTGGAGCGCCAGCTGGCGGTGATGACGGCCCGCTACCGGCTCGGCGACGGCACCGGGGCCACCTTCGTCGGACCGGCCAACAACTGTTCCCAGGATTCCAACCAGGCCCTGTTCGCCGCGATCCAAGGCTTGCAACGCGAGCTGCGGCAACTGGATGTGCGGGCCTTGCGAGCCTGGCAGCAGCAGGATCCGGCCCAGGCCCAGCGCTTGCGACAGCTGCTGCGTCTGGAACGGGAGCTGCGGGGCGCGCTGCTGCCCTTCGCGGGTCTGCGGCCGGACTGGCAGCAGCAACGGGAGGTGCTGGGGATCAGCCTGGAGGATCGACCGCTGGACAACCTGCTGCGGGGGCTGGGCAGCTGGCGGGCCCTGCTGCCCCGGATGGCCTGCGACACGGTGATGACGGTGTTCCTGCGCCATGGCGCCTCGGCCCTGT
>CAIKWV010000556.1 GCA_903831165.1 uncultured cyanobacterium | reverse complement strand
GCCTCCGCGATCCGGCCGGCGGCCAGGGCGCGGCGGATGCGGCTGCTGCTCACCCGTTCGGGTCCGTCGAAGAGCATCGGCAACACGGTCACGGCAATGCCATGGCGCTCGCCCAGGCGGGCCAGGTCGGCGGTGTCGCCGCTGCGGCCGGCCCCGAAGCGGAAGTTGTCGCCGACGGCGATGGTGCGGGCCTGGAGTTGCTCCACCAGCACCTGCTCGACGAATTGCTTGGGGCTGAGGGCCGCCAGGGCGCGGTCAAAGGGCACCAGCACCAGCTGTCGGATGCCGAGCGGTTCGAGGGCCTCCAGCTTCTCGGCTGGCAGATCCAGCCGCAGCCTGGGTTCGCCGTGGAGCACCTCGCGCGGGTGGGGCCAGAAGCTGACCACCGTGGCGATCGGCTTGTCGTTCGCTGCTTCTGGAGCGGCCTGGGGCGGCACCACGGCGGCGATCACACGGCGATGGCCGCGATGGAGACCATCGAAACTGCCCAGCGCGATGGCGGTGGGGCGCAGGGCATCGTCGGGATTGTGGAGCGGAATCAACGATGCGGGTCTCGCCGCCACGATCCTCCCATGGCAAGTTTGGGTGCCAACCGGCCGCAAGGCGACCTGCCAAGCCCTCCCGATGGTTGATCGCCTGGATCTGCAACTGATTTCGGCCGCCCTGCGCCGCATGGCCTGGATCCGCCTCTGGGCCCAGGTGGTGATGGCGGTGGTGGTGATGGGGGTGCTGTTGTTCAACAACATCGGCGGGCGCCTGGCGGCCAACTCAGCCCGGGCCCTGGGCCTGGGCCCGGGCCTCTCACTGACGACCCTCGCCTTCTTTCTGCTGCTCTGGTCCATCTGGCAGAGCGGCCTGTTGATCCGCTGCGGCCGGGCCCTGGCCAGCCCGGTAAGGCCCAGCAAGGGCGAAACCGCCCGCCTGATCAAGCGCGGCGTGCTGGCCGATCTGGTGGGGGTCACCCTGGCGGTGATCGGCTACCAGGCGATGGCGGGCAGCCTGTTCGTGCAGGCCTCGCAACAGGTGCCGGGCTTCTTCGGCGCCCAGATCCAGCAGGCTCCCGGGGCGGCAGGCCGGGTGATCGGCCTGCCGATCACCTCGATCGAGATGCTCTCGGTGCTGAGCAACACCCAGGTGTTGTTCGCCCATCTGATCGGCCTCTGGCTCAGCCTCTGGCTGCTGCAGCGCGTCTACCGCCGCACCTGAGGCGACGTTGGGATCCTCCAACGTCCAACGTTCCCGGAGCCGGGGAGCCAGTCGCTGGGCAGGTCAGAGGCGCAGTCCGGATGAGCCCAGCCTGAGACTGCTTTGGGTGTTGGCCTGAAGCGGCTCCGGGCTCGGCGATCAACCCTTCTGCGGGCCACTCGCTCCTCGTGAGGGTTCAGCCCCCCAGGGTCTCCGCCGCTGGCAGCCCCTGGGCCTGGCCGCGCCAGAGCAGTTCCGGCTGCAGCGGCGTCAGCGAGGCGCCGCCGCCGTCGATCCAGGTCACATCAATCGGCCAGTCGGCCGGGCCTGCCACCTGGGCGTCGAGGTCGTTGGCCACCTCACCGGCGAGCCAGTAGTAGGTGCGGCCGCGGGGATCGACCCGCTTGTCGAACTGATCGACGTAGCGACGCACCGCCGTGCGGCACCAGCTCAGGGGACCGATCTCAGCTGCCGGCAGGGGCGGCACGTTGAGATTGAGCAGCAATCCTTCCGGCCAGCCGGCCCGGTGCATCGATTCGGCCACAGTCAGGGCCAGGGCCGCCGCCGGCTGGAAATGGCGCCACTGGAAATCGGCGCTGCTGACCGCCAGGGCCGGGAAGCCTTCGATCGTGCCCTCCATGGCCGCGGCCACCGTGCCGGAATAGAGCACATCGGTGCCCAGGTTGGGGCCGTGGTTGATGCCGGAGAGCACCAGGTCGGGCGGTTCCTCCAGCAGGCGGAACAGGGCCAGCTTGACGCAGTCCGAAGGGGTGCCGCTGCAGGCCCAGGCCTTCACCCCCGGGGCGAACAGTTCGTCGGCCCGCTCCGCCCGCAAGGGCGATTGCAGCGTCAGGCCGTGGCCGGTGGCCGAGCGTTCCTGGTCGGGGCAGACCACGGTGACCTGGTGGCCGCGGGACACCGCTTCGGCCGCCAGGGCCTGGATGCCATCGGCGAACACCCCGTCGTCGTTGCTGATCAGGAGGCGGAGCGGAGCCATTGCAGCGGGTGGCACTGGTTCAACGCTACCGAGGGCTTGGCGGGACGGGGCTTGGCGGGACGGGGCTGGCCCGGATCGGCGGGTCCAGCGGTCGGCGGGGCTCCGGCGCTGTCAGGGTCAGCTGGTCAGGTCGGTGAGCCCGATCCCACGGATCGGTGCCCATCGCGTTCGTGACCAAGCAGGCCGCGGCAAACCGGGCCGCAGCAAACGGGGCCGCGGTGCTGGAGACAGGCCCGAGCAGGGACGAGGGGATCAGGCAGCAACGGGACCTGGGCCGTGGCATCAGGGCCTGGTTGATTCAACGCGCCTCCCTACAGTCTTGCCCCGACCTGCCCTGCCCCCAGCCCGTGAGCGCCACCGTCAGTCTCCAGGACCTCACCGATCAGCTGGAGCAGCTGGAGGCCGAAGCCGCCGCCGCCATCGCCGCTGCCGCCGGTGCCGCCGAGCTGGAGGAGCTGCGGGTGGGCCTGCTGGGCAAGAAGGGGCGCCTCTCGGCCGTGTTGGGGGCGATGGGCAAGCTGCCCGGCAATGAACGGCCCCTGGTGGGTCAGCGGGCCAATGTGCTCAAGGAG
>CAIKWV010000555.1 GCA_903831165.1 uncultured cyanobacterium | reverse complement strand
TGGGGGGAGGCTGGTTCCATGGTCGCCGTCTGGGCGACAAGTGGGAGAACGGCCTTGGGCTGCATCGCTGACGGGGCGCTGACCGCCTCAACCGTTGTTGTTTCAGTCGCTGGGGGCCGGGTTGGCTGGGGACCTGCCGCTGCTGGGACGGTCCCGGCCTGTGCGGTCACCGGGTCGGCCGCTCTCTGGTTTGCGATCCGATGACTGGCCCCGACAAGGCTGGCGCTCGCTCTGGGGGCTGACGGGGTCGTGATCGAGGCGCTCGCACCAGCCTGAGGGGCCTGGGCCGGCTGGGCTGCGGCCGGCAGGGACCCAGATCCCAGGGTCAGGCTGGCCAGCGAGGCCGCAGCCACCAGCCCCAGCCCTGGTCGCAGCCGGGGAAAGGCCAGACGCGTCCGGACGCCGGCGGAAGCTGGTCCAGCCACCTTCACGGGGCCGGCGGAAACGGTCGGCAACTCAGTGGATTGCATCATTCAAGCGAGGGCCGTCTGAGCCGCCATTGTTGACGGGAGATCTGCGGAGAACCTTCAGGCCCAGGGCGCCAGGCGACCACCGGTCGTGGCGGGAGGCCGGCGGGAGCAGATCCAGACACCCTCGCGGCGCAGGCGGAAACGATCGACACAACAGCGCTGTCATGGTTCGAGCTTCGGCAATCCAGGCCTCCGTTTTCCCCAGCCGTGGGACTTCATCCTGAGGCAGCTGTCCGGGCCGTTCGCGAGCGAGGGCCGGGTGGGCCCACCACGCTCAGCCCGGTCCAGGCAAAAGCTGGAAAGGAATTAGATTTTAGCGGATTTCATACTTCAACCACCGGCAATCGAGGCCGCCGTTGCTCACCGGCACCTTGCGGCTGGCTTTCATGCGCAGGGCGCCGGTCAGTTCGGGATTGCCGCTGAGCAGCCACAGGGTCCAGCCGCCGCAGCGCTGCTTCAGCATCTGGCCCAGATCGGCGTAGAGCTGCTCAAGGTCTTCTCCCTGCCCCAAGCGTTCGCCGTAGGGAGGGTTGCAGACCAGGATGCCAGGCTGCTCCGGGGGCTGGAAGTCGCGGGCGTCGCCCTGGCCCAGGCGGATCCAGGGGGCCAGCCCCGCCGCCTCGACATTGGCCTGGGCCTGACTCAACACCGCAGGGTCGCGCTCCAGGCCGATCACGGGCGCCAGGGGCCGGCCATCGGCCAGGCTGCGGCGCTCCAGGTTGCGGGCCGCGTCCACCTCCCGCTGCCAGAGCTCGGTATCGAAATCGGGCCAGCGCTCGAAGCCGAAGCGGCGCGGCCGCCGACGTTCCGTTGCCTCAACAGGGGCGGCATCCGGGCTGCTGGTCGGTTCGCTGGCGGAACGGCCAGCAGGGGGGTCGGCAGCGGGACTCCGAACGGCCAGCGGTTCGCTCAGCAGGCCCGGGGCCCGGTTCAGGGCCAGGGCGGCGGCCTCGATCAGCAGGGTGCCCGAGCCGCAGAGGGGATCGCAGAGGGGCACGCTGCCGTCCCAGCCCGTCAGCGCGATCAGGCCGGCGGCGAGGTTTTCCTTGAGCGGCGCCAGACCCATGGCGGCCCGGTAGCCACGGCGATGCAGGCTGGCGCCGGAGCCGTCGAGGCTGAGGATGGCGGTGCCGCCCCCCACTCCGCCACCGCTGCTGCTGGTAGGGCCGCGGCGGCCGCCGCTCCCGGCGAGGGGGCGGCCCGGACTCAGATGCAGGTGGAGGGAGAGATCGGGATCATCCAGGTTCACCATCGAGCGGCTGCCCCAGTGCTGCCGCTGCAGGTCCACCAGGGCGTTCTTCACCTCCAGGGCGGTGTAGTGGCTGTGGTTCAGCTCCGGCAGACTGCCACTGGCTTCCACCTTGAAGCTGGCCTCGGGCGGCAGCCAGCGATCCCAGTCGCAGGCGTTTTGGGCGCCGTGGTGCAGGTCGGCGCGGCTGCGGCAGGGGAAGCGGGCCAGCTCCCGCAGGAAGCGGAAGGGCAGACGGGCCCGCAGGTGCAGGCGATAAAAGCCGGCCAGGTCGGTCCAGCAGGCCACGGCGCGCCGCAGGGGCCGGACGCCCTCGGCGCCGAGGGCGATCAATTCGGCCGCGGCAACCTCCTCCAGCCCGGGGGGGACCACGGCGATGACCTCGAAGCTGGCTGAGGACGGGACGGGCTGCTGCATCACTCCACTTTGCCTGTGAAACCCCTGGGGGCAGGCGGTCCGACCCCTGAGCGGCCGTTGCACGGAGATTGCGGCCTGGAGCTAGGGAGTCATCGGGCTCGTGGCTCAGGGCGTCAGGATTCCGACCCCCGCGGCCCAGGCCGCTTCCGCCAGGTCGGTATCGCGGGTGGCGATCGGAAGTTGTAGCCGAAGAGCGAGCTCGAGGTAGGCCGCGTCATAACTGGTGAGCTGGAAGCGCAGCGCCAGGCTCAGCAGCGCGGCCGGCTGGGGGGGGGCGAGGCGTCGATGCGGATCGGCAAGAGGGCCACTTGCTCCACGATCTCGCGGGCTGTGGCCACCGGCAGCGTGCCGCGGCGGCAAGCCGTGCACAGCACATTAGTGAACTCCAGCTGCAGCAGCCACGGGGCGTGGGCATCGACCTCGGGGAGCAGCCCGGCCACCGCGTCGCTGTAGGGGCTGGCCTGATTGGCGAGAAACCAGCCGCAGAGCACGGAGTGATCCAGTACAAACGGGGTGGCTGGCATGGCCGGGTTCAATCCAGTCCCTCCCGGGCGATCACCCGCAGGTTGCCCTCCAGCAGACTGCCGGTCCGCAGCTGCTGCAGCCGCTCCAGCGCCTCCGCCACCTGCTCGCGACGCCCATTCCGCCCATGGCGATGCCCGAAATCAGGCACCAGCCGCACCACCGGCACCCCCCGACGGGTGATGGTGATCTCCTCCCCCTGCTCCACCCGGGCCACCAGGGCCGAGAGATGGTTCTTGGCTTCCGCCAGGGGAACCGCCAGCTTGGGTTGGCGTTGGGAGGCACGTGCTGGGGAGTCTGGCAAGGCTGTTATCTAGCTTGATTTTTATTAAAGCTAGCTTGAATTGGTGGGTGCTCTTACCTCCGGGTGCAACGGGGCAGGGGAGCGGCCGGCGTGCTCGACGCTGGGGCCAACTCTCGGCGGCCCTGGGCCACGACAGTGCCGACCTGCTGATCGCCGCTACGGCCCGGGAGCATGGCCTCACCGTGGTGACCCGGAACCTGAGGCACTTCACCGCCACCGGTGTGGCCACCCTTGATCCCTGGCAGGGCGAAGGCTGAGACACCTTGGCTGGCATCAGAGCTTCCTCCCCCATAAGGGTTGGTCAGCAGGGCGGATTGGCGGTCGTCGCCGGACGCCATTGCGGCCGTGCCGGGCTACCGAGGCCCCGCTCAGATCCGGCGCGTGATCATGAACAGAAAGGCACTCACGATCGCCTCCCCGACCAACACGCGCAGGGGGCCGGACAGGGTGTTGCGCAGCGTTTCGGCGCGTTGATCGCGGAGGCTGCTGCTGATGCGGGAGGTGTTGATGGCGATCGCTTCGCTGAGCTGCTGCTTGTGATCCGCCAGGGAGCCGGCTTTCAGCGGTGGCAGGGGCCCTGGATTGGCGGCGGCGAGCAGGCTGCCCAACTCAGCCTCGGAGCTGCTGGCCATGCTGCGGCTGCGCAGGACGGCGACGGCACTTTCGCCCTGGCGGATTTGGCGGTTGAGCTGGCTGTCGCTGTCGGCCCAGAGCCAGGCGTAGCCGATCAACTGCAGGGGCACCAGCAGAGCGAAGACGAAGGCCCAGCGGCTGGCCAGCTGATGACTGCGCCTGCCACTGAGCTTGGTGTCATCGGAGTCGTTGTCGAGCAGGGCAGAGCCCAGCCGCAGCAGGATCACCACCAGCAGCAGCATCGGGGCAAGGTTGACGGCGGCGTCAGAGATCCGCAGCCACCACACCGGTTGTGCCGGGGCCAGGGGAACGGCGCTGGCGAGAAGCGAGATCAGCAGCAGGGCCTCCAGGACCCTGGCCAGCCACTGGGTTGTGGCGGGCGAAGGCGGTGCGGCGATCGAGAGGAAGCATCCATGGGCGGCCCTGCCGAGGCAATAGAGGAGGTGAGCAGGTGATCAGCCGGGATCCGGCCGCAGGGGATCAGCAGGAGGTGCTGGCCGCTGCCCGCAGCGGGGCGGTCCCCTTGTGGTTGACCAGCTGGCAGGACAGGGTTGGAAAGGAACTCAACCCTGGCCTATCCAGGGGTGGGAACGGATCACTGGAATCTCGGCTGGAGATGCGTTGCCAGGGAGCACCGCACCCCACAGAGCCCATAGCCATCGGTTCGGCGATCTGTACCAAGTCGCCTACGGCCGATACAGGCAGGAGGGTGCCATGATCAACAGGTCGGTCTTAGGGCCGACTAGGTGGCTCACACCAGTGTTTCGGACAGCGGTTCGATTCCGCTCAGCTCCATTCCCCC
>CAIKWV010000554.1 GCA_903831165.1 uncultured cyanobacterium | reverse complement strand
TTTTCGACCCCAATCACCAGCGGGGCCGCCTCCAGGATCGGAACGAAGCCGAGGCTGATGGTCCTGGTTTCGAGCTTGATGTTGCTCGCCACCGGGGCGGGAGCTGAGCTACCGGTGGAGCCCGAGCCGACCGTACGACTGGGCGGATTACCCAGACAGCAGGCCAGCAGGGTGGTGGAGCAGAGCGTGGCGCTGATCAGGGCAAGAAAACGACGACGCTTGGCCATGGTGACAACAAGAATGGGAGAAAATCAGACAAAGTCAACACAAACCTGGGCATTAAATTCAGCCCAGAACAACCGGAAATCAGCTCAGACTTCAGCCGCGACTAGCAGAGCTTTTGCGACAGACGTCCGACCCAGAGGACAGCCCATGACAACGTCAAAAGCGGCAATTCAATCTCTAAACAAACCATTCAATCAGCACCGGCACGCCGATTGACCTTCAAAGCCAATCCGCGAAATAGTCGCCTTCAGAGCGGAGGAATCGTGATCAAGTCGTCGCCAACGAATCACCGCGAACACCTCCGATCGTTAAGCCACCATCAAACCCGAGTCAGTCCCGGATCCATTCAACCAAGCAATGGTTGGACAAGACAACCACTGCGCACCATGATGGTTTACCAAAGCTCTCCGCAACCAGGCTGTCGCCTCAAGCCTGGCGGCAGCAGGCAAGGGAGGATTGCAATCGCCGATCTGATCTCAGCGATCAGGGTTACAGCCAGCTCACGGATCCCAAAGGATCGTGCGCGAAGCCAGAGCTCGCATCTGCAACCCCACGACAGCTCACTGTTGTCTCAGCCACTCACAAAGCCCAGGGATTTTCAACCAAAAACCGGCTGGGATCCACAAGCTCGATCTCGATCACATGCTCTCTGCTGCAGCAGAGATTGATGAAGCCGATCAAGCGATCCCGCCGAAACTGATGCAACAGCCAACGGGACTGGGTGGTCGAGGTCTTCAGGCTGTTCGACTGAAAGCTGTTCGTCCGCCAGCTGTCCGCTGCACGGCTCAACTGACGACCATGGCGAAGAGCCTGGAGCTTCGAGGAGGAGGGATGGGCTGGGAAGTCCCGCGATTGTCCTGTCCAACCGGGACTTCCGCTTCAACTCTGGGGCAACTCATCGCCGCAACCACGGCTATGAATACGGCGCTGACTTCGGCGGCAGCGGCGGGATCCGCAGCGTTGGCGCTGAGCAGCCTGAATGGTGGAGGACATGGGCTGAGGAGCTAACGGAACGGACAGACAATCGGGCGGTGATACCACCCATCAGGGGGGCTAATCGTGCCTCCCCTTCGCTTGACGCGAACCCTAAGGGTGAGCGACCGAGGTTGGGTGCGCTGAGCACCAAGACTTGCCAATGCCGCCGATCAGCCCCGGTGATCAATGGCCGGCAGGCCAAACCCTGACACGGCTCAAGGGCCACCCGTCGGCCGGATCGATGGCTCCTCTTCATCGTCTCGAGCCAAATCCGTGACCAGCCAGCCAGCACCGCCGCTGCGCTCTCTGAGCGGGACAGGCCGCAGCGCGGCTGGCCGCAGCGCGACAGGCCGCAGCGGCATGGGCCGCTCCTGCAGAACCTGACACCGAGGCCAAGCCAGGACCCGCACGAGGACGCGAACGGTGCTCCGACGAGGGCTCAGCTAGCGGCCGCTGCCCCTTGATCCCATGCCGTTCCGCCCCGCTGGACGCTGGCCTGTGGTTGCTGTCAACGTTGGCCCACCAAGGCGGACTGCGGCACCAGAATCAGCCTGAGCCCCTTTTAATAGCTCCACACTGGCCCAGCCGACCTCCATGCCGCAGCCGGGCTCGCGCACGCCCCAACGGCAGGGCGGAACCAGGAGCCCTCAGGCGCCGTCTGGTGGCCGGCGAACGGCAACTGCCGCTGATCGTGCTGCTGGTGGGCCAGCTGCTCACCCCCGCCGACTACGCCATGGACCAGGCCAAGCAGTCAGCCCTGACCTCCATCTGCATCGCCAGCGACGAGGACAGCCATCAGGCCGGATTCGGCCGGGAGAATTAGATCCGCTCAAGCGCTGGCAGCGAAACGCAGGAGACTGCCTGAATCGCCAACAGCCGCAACCGCTCTTGCGGCTCAACCCGGCAGGATCACCCGATCGATCACATGCACGATGCCGTTGTCGCAGATGACATCAGCGCTGACGACCGTGGCGTTCTTGACTTCGAACGGTTCGCTGCGCCGGATCGGCACCGCAGCCCCCTCCAGCGACGGCCATTCGGCCTGGGCGATCAGCTCGGCGCGGCTGTGGGCACCAGCGAGCACGTGAAATTTGAGAATGCGCGCCAACTGGGGCGGGTTGTCGACCAAGGTCTGCACCGTGCCGGCGGGCAGGGCCGCAAAGGCATCATCGACCGGGGCGAACACGGTGAAGGGACCGGGACTCTCCAGCGCAGCCGTAAGACCGGCCACGTCCACGGCGGTGAGCAGGGTGGCGAAGCAGCCGGCGGCCCTGGCGGTTTCAACGATGGTGGCCATAGCGCACCGAGGGGTCGAGGTGAAGCGTGAATCGCAGGGAAGCAAAGAGGCGGAGGCTCTGGGGTGCGCCTTGGATGGGGTGTTTGGACTGAGCGGAATCGGGGACTGGAGCTTGAACTCGTCTGAGTGATCGGCGAACGTCTCAGCGGTAGTCCTGGGTCTGGATGGCGCCGAGCCGCGCCTCGGGCCGCAGGAAGCGATCCATCTGGGCCTCAAAGAATCGGCGATTGGCCAGCAGGTGCTCGGGATCGGTGTCGTCGAGGGGATAGAGCAAGGCACAGCGCAGGGCCTGGATCACCGCCGAGGTGACGTTGTACATCGAGCGCTGGAAGGTGATACCCAGCTGGATCAGCTGGTCCTCCTCACCGCGGCGATGCTGCTTATACAGCTCCTCCAGATAGGGGGGCAGGAAATGCAGCATGTC
>CAIKWV010000553.1 GCA_903831165.1 uncultured cyanobacterium | reverse complement strand
TCTCCTGTTCTCCCAGTGCTTCGCCATCAGCGCCTTCGCGGCGCCACTGTTGGCGGGCCAGCTGCTGGATCTCCAGCGCCACGGGGTCGGCCTCTGGCTGGGCATGGCCGCCCTGTGTGTGGTCGGGCTGCCCCTGGTGGGGCAGGTGGAACGCTTCCAGCGCCGCAACCTGCTGCAAGTGCTGACCCGTGGTGGTGGCGATCTGGATGGGGAAGGCGGGCGCCAGATCCTCTACCGCTTCGACACATCGGGTGACTCCAGCGGCGACATGACGGGCAACTCCAGGGTTGACTCCGGGGGCGACGCCAGTGGTGACCAACCAGCCGGCGAGGGCGGCAAGCCCGGAGAACGGGGCCAACCTGGCGCCGGCGGTACCCCCAACCGTTGAGCCTTCGTTGCACACCCGCCGTTGCCGACCCGCAGAAGCGGCCCTGAGCCGGACCGAGCCGCCAGCCGCAGGCCACGCTGAAGGGCGGCGAACGTCACCAGGGTGGCTGAGGCGTTGATCCACTTCAGCCTCTGGGGTGCTCGGGAGCGGGCCTGGCTCCAGGGCCAGATGGGGCGGCCCGGGGCTCACCTGCAATCAGCCTCAGGAGGTGCCGGTCGCTGAGGCTTTCAACCAGGTTGCGATGGACTGGAAGGCCTGGCCTTCAACCAGGTTTCGACTGCTCGGCCGGCCTTTCAGCCAGGCTCAGCTTCCTGGGTCGGTCTATTCTTGAGCCAGGCCTCGTGGGGCAAGGGCTCGGTGCCGTACTCCCAGTCGTCGTAGTCGGGGTCGTTGCGGATCTTCTGGTGCAGTTCCTTCTGCACGTCGAAGTTATGGGGGTGGGCAGCGCCGGCGTCGGGCGTTGCCATGGCCTGCCCCTCCACCGCGGAGGCGTCGGACGGGGGAGGGGTATCAGAGGGTTCCATGGCCGATGGCGATCATGCACCCATTCTCGCTGCCGCCCGCCATACCGCGCTGAGGCAGGCTGATCCCGTCCAAGCCCCACCTGTTGATCGGCTGCCATGGCCCTTGCAGCACGCGCCGCAGTCCTCATCGGCCTGATCGGGATGGCGGCACCCGCCATCGCCATGTCCGGCCTGAGCAGCCTGCAGCAGGCAGCCAGCCAGTGCTTCGCCAACCCGACGGCGGCCCGTTGCGACGGCTTCTGGGATCTGTCGGCCCAGCTCAAGAAACGGGCCGACGACAACGAGCAGCTGCGCTGCTACTCGTCCCTGCTGGCCCTGGAGGCGATGGTGTCGATGGCGAAGCTGGGATCCCAGAATCATGCGCAACAGGCCGAGATCCTGCAGACAACGACCCGGGAATGCCCCTGATCAGGCCAACCGTGGCCGATCGTCCTAAAAATATTGGCCTACATCCCCAGATCCGCCTTCCGCTCCCATGGCCGCTGCCACCCCGCACCGATCCCATCCAGCTGCCCTGCTGCTCGGGCTCGGCCTGGCCGCGGCCCCGATCACGGCCGCTCCTGCCGGCGCCTCCAGCCCCCTGGCCTGGCAGGACTACGGGCAGCAGGTGCTGAAGGCCTGCACGGCAGCCAGCACCCTGCGGTCTCCCCGGCCCGCCGGCGAGCGGGTGGATGTGAACGGCCGCAGCGATGGGCTGGTCAGCGCCCTACTGCTGGAGGGCATCGAACCCCAGCCCCATAGGGCCGGACGCCGCGGTCTGGAACTGTGCCTCTATGACGCGCGCAGCCGCCAGGCCAGCGTCGCCGATGCCAACAACCTGCAGCGCGGCGCCAGGCCCTGAGCCCGGAGACTCCAGGGCCGCGGCAGACCTAAACGTTGAACAGAAACTCCATCACGTCGCCCTCGGCCACCACGTACTCCTTGCCCTCACTGCGCAGCCAGCCCCGGTTGCGCGCCTCCGCCAGGGAGCCGGCTTCCAGCAGCTGCGCGTAGCTGACGGTCTGGGCGCGGATGAAGCCGCGTTCGAAGTCGGTGTGGATCACGCCGGCGGCCTGGGGGGCGGTCATGCCGGCCTGGATCGTCCAGGCGCGGGTCTCCTTCTCGCCGGTGGTGAAGTAGGTGCGCAGACCCAGCAGCGCATAGGTGGCGCGGATCAGGCTCTGCAGGCCCCCCTCACTGACGCCCAGGCCCGCCAGAAACTCGGCGCGCTCCTCCTCCGGCAGCTCGATCAGTTCGGCCTCCACCTGGGCCGAGATCGGCACGATTTCAGCCCCCTCCTGGGCCGCCAGCACCCGCACGGCCTCGACATGGGCATTGCCGCTGGCCAGGTCGTCTTCGCTGACATTGGTGGCGTAGATGATCGGTTTGGCGGTGAGCAACCCCAGGGGACGCACCATGGCGGCCTCCTCCGGCCCCAGCTCCACGTTGCGGGCGGCGCCCCCCTGCTCCAGTTCGGCCTGAATGCGCGCCAGGGCCGCGTCTTCGACCTGGGCCTCCTTGCTGGTGCGCGCCTGCTTCTTGAGGCGCTCGCGCCGCTTCTCCACCTGGGACAGATCGGAGAGCCCCAGTTCCAGATTGATGATCTCGGCGTCGCGGACCGGATCGACCGTGCCGGAGACGTGAATCACATCGTCGTTCTCAAAACAGCGCACCACATGGACGATGGCGTCCACCTCGCGGATGTTGGCCAGGAACTTGTTGCCCAGCCCCTCGCCCTGGCTGGCCCCCTTGACCAGGCCGGCGATGTCGACGACCTCCACCCGGGTGGGAATCAGCTCCTTGGAGTGGGAGATGGCGGAGAGCTGGGCCAGTCGCCCATCAGGCACCGACACGATGCCCGAGTTGGGCTCGATCGTGCAGAAGGGGTAGTTGGCGGCTTCGGCCTGGGCGTTGGCCACCAGGGCATTGAACAGGGTCGACTTGCCGACGTTGGGCAGTCCGACGATTCCGGCTTTGAGCATCGGCGAAATCTACGGGGAACCGGTCCCCCGATCCCCACAGCGGGGCGCCTCAGCGGCGAGACTTGCCGGCAGCGATCTCAGGCCGATTCCCGCTCCGCCTCCCCCTTCTTCGGTTGCGGCCACTCCCGCACCGGTCCAGCCCGCCCCCGCCCTGGGACCCAAGGCAGGCGTGACCGCAGCCAGGCGCCGCACCTGGCTGCGCCGGCGGCGCCTGTGGATCGGCCTCGCGGCGGCGGCCGCCCTGGTCGGCGGTATCGGTCTCTGGCAACAGCAGCACAGGACCTCAGCCCGCAATGTGATCCCGTTCACCGTCCTGGCCCGCTCCGGCGTGCTGCCCGG
>CAIKWV010000552.1 GCA_903831165.1 uncultured cyanobacterium | reverse complement strand
GCCCAGATGAAGGCCTGGCCCGGACTGGAACCCCAGTGCCCCAGCAGGCGGGTCTTGATGTGCTCCGGCTGCAGCGGTTCGCGCAGCAGGGGATTGGCGCGCAGGTAGATCATCCCCACCGCCAGGTAGTTGGCGGCCCTCCACCAGGCATCGAGGCGCTGCAGCTCCTGCTCGCTCAACGCCGCCACCGTAAGCTGGGTGGACTGCGGATCAGGGGCCGCCCCAGCCTGGAGATCGTTGGCCGTGGAGGAGAACACCATGCTTTGGCTCGCAATCGTGAGACGTCAGCCGCTACGCCCCCAGGGACCGCGGCGCAACGTCACCATCTCTTGACACGGACTGGGGGGCAAGGCTGGTTTCTGTCAGCTGATGCCGACACAACAGGCATGAATACCCATGGCGTCCGCCGCCATTCAGGGCAACAGTGAGGACATCAACCCGGGAGGTCCAGCGATGGAAGACACACCACCCAATCGGCCTTCAGGAGTGCGCTGACCGCAGGCCCCTGCTCCAACAGTCTTGTTTCGATCTGCGGTTTCCAGATTCCTGGCGAATCACCCGATGCGCCGTTCAACGCGCTCTGCCAACTCCCCCCGGAGTCCTCGTCTGGCAGAGCGCAGCAGGTGCCCCCGGGTTTACGGGAACCGATCGCGTGGATGCTCGGCCCCAGGTGCATGCTTCGGCAACTCCGCACCAAACCGAATCTGCCCAGACCCCCGCTGACGACAACTTGATGGCGAGAGCATGACGGAGCGTGATCCCGTCGGCTACGGCCGGAAACCTGGATCCATCCGCATCACCCATCCCCGGCCCTGACAGGCCCTTCGTCCGTTCAGCTCACGACAACCGTTCACCAAGCCCGGCCCCGCAAAGGGTCGGGCTTCATCAATTTGGGCTTACGCTCAGCACCGCGTTCAGGTTCGTCATGCTGATCGGTGAGGTTTTCCTCGAGGCCATCTCCACAGGAATCGTCACCCAGGCGGAAATCGACTGGCTGACGATCAATCAGGCCAGTTTCAGCCGCGAAGAAGAGGCCAAAGCGCTCAAGATTGGCAGGCTGCTGGATGAAGGTCAGCTGCAGATCGGTTGTCGGATGCTGGGCCGGGCCACCGCCTGAGAGTGGGCGAGTCTTTCCCTTGCCAGTGGGGCCAGGCCGGCGACACAGTGCCAGCCCCTCAGCTCAGGGCACCGCCGCAGCTGGAGCCGCCGCCGGCCGTGCAGCCCCAGCAGTGCTCCCCGACGCGCACCGCCGTGCCGGCCGGATCGGCCAGCAGCAGATCTCGCAGGTGGGCCCTGGTGAATTCGCTGACTGCTGAAGCGTCGTCAGTCCGGTCATTGTCCTGGCGCAGCGGCTGCATCGCCTCGTGCTGCGATCGCCTGGGGCCGGTCCCTGGCTCCAGCTCCCCTCGACTCAGGCCCAGGCCCAGCATCTGGTTGAAGTCACAGTCGTGCAGCCAGCCCTGCCAGTCGACGCTGATCAGCTGGCGACACATCACCGCCTCGAGATTGGCGTCCCGATGGTGGCGCCGCAGCAAGTCGCGATAGGACTCCAGCTCTCCCGTGGCCCGCAGCACCGCCTCAAAGCGGCGGATCGGCATGTTGGCCAGGGCATACAGACCGTTGAACACCACGCCATGGTCCCGGGCGAGTGCCTGGCGGTAGTCGGCCTCCAGGGCCGCCTGGGGCGGGGGCAGCACCGGCCCCTGGGGGTTGTACACCAGGTACAGCTCCAGGCCGGAGCCGTCCTGGCCGTAGCCGAGGGCGTTGAGCTGGTGCAGGCCGGCGATGCTGCGCGCAAACACCCCATCCCCCCGCTGCCGATCGACGTTGTCGCTCAGGTAACAGGGCAGGGAGGCCACCACGGTCACCTGTTGGTGGGCCAGAAAAGCCGCCAGATCCTCCTGGCCCGGTTCGCCCAGGATCGTCAGATTGCAGCGATCGATCACGTTGACTCCGGCCCCGCGGGCGGCTCGGACCAGATCGCGAAAGCCGGGATGGAGTTCGGGGGCGCCGCCGGTGATGTCCAGGCAGCCGATCTGCCGCGCCGTCAGCACCCGGGGAATCAGCTCCAGGGTGAGCGGGTCCATCATCTCGGTCCGGCTCGGCCCGGCGCCCACATGGCAATGGCTGCAGCTCTGGTTGCAGCGGTAGCCCAGGTTCACCTGCAGGGTGGTGAGGGATCCGCGGCGGATGGCGGGAAACTCCGTGGGGGCCAGGATGCTGGTGGTCATCGCCGAGACGGTAGGGCGCGGCCACCGACAACGCCGAATGTTGCCATCAAGGGGGGAGCCCTGGGGCGGCCAGGCTTGAGTGACGCCCCCTGGAGACCTTCTTAGAAACCTTTTGTGGTCAGCCGCTCTGGTGCCAGGCCTTCCAGGGGGCAAGGGATGACACGAGGCCAGGAGCAAAGGAGATCCCGTGCTTGCTTGGAGCCGATGACCTCCTTCAAACCGCAGAGCCAGCCGTGGCCATCCACGCGCCCCTTCAATCCGCCCCAGCCGTTCGCCCCGATGGCCCCCATGGGTCCGCAGGCGTTCGGCGCTGACGGAGCTGGCTGAGTCATCCGGGCCTTGGCCTCCGCCCTCCCGTCTGCCCCAGCGGCCGCCCGGTCACCCTTGCTGCTCTTCGTTCCTATCGGGTCTATCGGGCTGGCTGCCTTCGGCCCCGGCATTGGAGCGTTGGCTGCGACCTGGCGAGCCGTACTGGTCTTTCGATCCATACTGAAGCCCAAGCCAGGCAACCGATGACTCCTGACCTGCTCGTGATCAGTGCCAGCAATGGCGAGAACCTCAAGTTGGCCGAACGCTTCGCCGCCTGCGGCCGCTCCCGGGGCCTGGCGGCGGCCGTGCTGGATCTGACCGAAACGGCTCTGCCCCTGTTCACGCCCCGCCAGCTGGCCGCCAGCGGCATCCCCGAGGCGGTGTCCGTGCTCTCGGAACAACTGGCCGCCAGCCCCCGCTGGGTGATCTGCGCACCGGAATACAACGGTTCGATTCCGCCGGTGCTCACCAACGCCATTGCCTGGCTGTCGGTGCAGGGGGACGACTTCCGCAGCCTGTTCAACGGCCGGCCGATCGTGATCGCCACCCATTCGGGCGG
>CAIKWV010000551.1 GCA_903831165.1 uncultured cyanobacterium | reverse complement strand
GCCCACCGAACCCTCCAGCTTGAGCGCCAGCAACTTGTCGGCTTCCGCCGCGAATTCCAGCGGCAACTGGTTGAAAACGTCGCGGCAGAAGCCACTGACCATCATCGAGACGGCCTCTTCAAAACCGATGCCGCGACTCTGCAGGTAGAAAAGCTGGTCGGCGGAAATGCGGCAGGTGCTGGCCTCGTGCTCAATGCTGGCCTCCGGCTGCTGACTGCGAATGTAGGGATAGGTGTTGGCGGCCGCCTGATCGCCGATCAACATCGAATCGCACTGGCTGTAATTGCGGGCGCCGACGGCCTTGGGCCCCATCTGCACCAGGCCGCGATAGCTGTTGGAGGAATGACCGGCGCTGATGCCCTTGCTGACGATGGTCGAGCGGGTGCGAGGGCCGACATGAATCATCTTGGTACCCGTATCGGCCTGCTGGCGGTTGTTGGTGAGGGCGACGGAGTAGAACTCGCCGACCGAATCAGCACCCTGCAACACACAACTCGGATACTTCCAGGTGATGGCCGAGCCGGTCTCCACCTGGGTCCAGCTGATGTGACTACGATCGCCGCGGCACTGGCCGCGTTTGGTGACGAAGTTGTAGATGCCACCGACACCGTTCTCGTCGCCGGCATACCAGTTCTGAACCGTGGAATACTTGATCGAGGCGTCTTCGAGTGCCACCAGTTCAACCACGGCGGCATGCAACTGGTTGGTGTCGAACATCGGCGCCGTGCAGCCCTCGAGATAGCTCACGGAAGCGCCTGCCTCGGCCACAATCAGGGTGCGCTCGAACTGGCCGGTATCGCCGGAGTTGATGCGGAAATAGGTGGACAGGTCCATCGGGCAAGCCACCCCTTTGGGGATGAACACGAAGGAACCATCGCTGAAGACAGCCGAATTAAGAGCCGAAAAGTAGTTGTCGTTGCTGGGCACCACGCTGCCGAGATAGTGCTCGATCAGCTCAGCGTGCTCCTTGACCGCTTCACTGATCGAGCAGAAAATGACGCCATGCTCCGCCAGCTTCTCCTTGTAAGTGGTGGCAATTGAGACACTGTCAAATACCGCATCCACAGCCACATTCGAGAGGCGCTTCTGCTCACTGAGCGGAATACCGAGCTTGTCGAAGGTCTCCAGCAGCTTGGGATCAACCTCGTCAAGACTGGCCTTCTTGGCCTGCTGCTTAGGAGCGGCGTAATAAATGATGTTCTGATAGTCGATCGGTGGATGACCGATGGCCGCCCAGTCGGGCTCGTCCATCTGCAGCCACTGGCGATAGGCCCGCAGACGATAATCAAGCAGGAAGGCCGGCTCTTCTTTCTTGGCTGAGATCAGGCGAACGACATCTTCACTCAGACCCTTGGCGATCTTTTCGGTTTCGATGTCGGTGACAAAACCGTACTTGTACGGTTGACTCACCAGATCCCCAACGGTGGCTGCAGAGGTCATTCAGAACAGCGGCATCAGCCGGAGACAAGGGATTTAACGTCTTCCAGAGAAATCGTCTGGCTCTCACCGCGGAACGGGTTGTCCTCCGTGAGGAAGAGCATGCAATGGCATTCCTTGCGCTCCCGCATCGGCACACAGGGGCAGTTCCAGAAAGCCTGGGCCACTTCGGCTTCCTTATCCTCGTAATGACGGCAAGGGCAGAGGGCGCCACCCAGCTCATCCTTGTTCCGAGCCAATCCCTCGAGCACCACAGCGGTTACGCCCGGATCGCTGCAGAAATAGGTACCGGTGCGCTTGGCATAGGTTTCGGCAAACTTGCGAATCACCTCCAAGCTGTCAGCGGACTTGGGCGTTGCCTCGGAGACCGTGGATTCGGAAGGCGCTGCGGCGGTGGCGGGATGGGCGGCGTCGGACATGGAGGCAGCGGCGGCAGGGTTCTCGCACCGGAGACCGTTTGCGAAACAATTCGGTTTCGTTATCGATCGAGCCTAGGGCAACGAAGCCGCCCATGGGTGCAAGCCGCCATTGTGCCTGCAGCCCGTCCAGGCCGCGGGCGCTGGGCAGCCCCCTGGGGCCTGTGCGGTTTCAGGCGACCGTCGCACCTCTGGGGTGGTCGTCAGCTCCGGAGCATGCGTGGCATGGTGTGCTGAGCACACGAGCACCATGAGCGCCCCGCTCCCGGCCCAAGATTCTGCGGCGGCTCCCGCGACGGAGCATCCGCCTTCCTCCCGTGAAGCGGCGCTCCAGTTGCTGCTGCGGCGCGGCGAGGCCACGGCCGCGGATCTGGCCCAGGCCCTGGGCCTCTCCGTTCAGGTGATGCGCCGCCCTCTGCGCAGCCTGGAAGAGGAGCAGCTGGTGGAGGCCAGTCCCAGCCCCGACGGACCCGGGCGTCCGAGCAATCGCTGGCGGCTGAGCTCCGCCGGACACAGCCATTTCCACGATGGCAGCGAGCACTTCGCCCTGGGCCTGCTTCAATCCCTGGCCCAGACCCTCCCCCCCGAGACGATCCAGGGCCTGATGAACCAGCAGGCCCTGGCCAAGGCCTGCGATTACCGCGGCCGGATCGGCGAAGGCCCCCTGGCCCAGCGGCTGGAACGACTGGTGGAAATCCGCAGGGCCGAGGGGTTCGTGGCCGAACTCGATCGCGATCCCGCGGATCCGGCCGCCGAAGCCTGGGTGATCAGTGAGTTCCACTGTTCGGTGATGCGCATCGCCGAGAAGTTCCCGATGGTGTGCGACCAGGAGCTGCAGCTGATCGGCCAGACCTTCCCCGACTGTCAGGTGGAGCGGGTTCACTGGCGTCTCCAGGAGGGCCACTCCTGCGGGTTCCGCCTCAGGCCCCTGCTGCCCGCCAGCGGCGCCCCGGCCCCGGCCGATCGCTGATCCGGTGCTGAGCCCAGCCGAGCTGACCGAACTGGAGGGCACCCTGCTGCCGGCCCTGGAACGGCACCATCTGCGCCTTCTGGCCCACGGTCTGCGCACCCTGCAACAGATCGCCGGCCGCCGCCGGGGACCGGCCCCTGATCACGCCGCCATTGAGGCCTGGATCCTGGTCCAGCCCCAGATCGCCAGCGATCCCGCCGACACTGCCTTCGCCGCCGCCTTCGCCAGAGAGCTGGGGGCGGCGGCGCGCCAGCTGGAGGCGATCGCCCCGGCACCGGAGCGGGCCCTGGAGCTGGACCTGGCCGATCTGAGCCGCTGGGCTCGCCGCCAGGCGGACGCCCGGGTTGCGATCATCGAGCCAGTGCGCGCGCCCCAGGGCGACCCAACCCCGTGAGCGGATCGATCGACGACGCCCTCAGTTTCTTCCGGCTCAGCTGCGGTCACTGGCGCTCTCAGCGCAGCAGTCATCACCTGCTGCACCGCCGCGCCGAGGCCGGCGGTTCGTTCATCGAGGTGGTGGAACTCCACATCGCGGATCCGCTGCTGATCGCCATCGCCCAGCTCCACAGCCAGGATCCGGCGGGCCTGGTGGGGGGCTGCCGGGTGCGCTGGAGCGGCTCGATGGCCTGGGACAAGGCCGGCGAAGCCCACGAGGGGGAGAGCGTCTTCGGCCTGATCCCCACCGACGAGCGGGGCCGGCAGGGGCTGCTGCTGCGCGATCGGGGCTATGCCGAAACCGCTCCGGTGGCGGGGCATTTCGCCATGGACGAGCGCGATGCCCTGGTGTTGACCACCGACTACGAGACGATGAGCAGCCTGGAGCGCTTCAGCTTCGCCGGACCGAACGTGCGCCTGCGCACCAGCACGGTCGAAGGGCTCTCCAACACCGCCTCCTTCTGCGTCGAGACGCGGCTGGACGGAAGCGAGGTGCCCAAGGCCCCCAACAGCCCGGATCGCCCGGCCGGCCCCCTGTCACCACTGGGCTGGTGAGGGTTGGCGGCGGCCGGACCATTCGGTTGCCAACGTTACGGTCTGTAAGCCCTGGCCTGGCTGGGGGAAGCCTGCTGGGGCCGCACTTCTACGATCGCCAACGACGGATGACCGGACCACGCGTGCCTCTTCCACTCCTCAAGTACGCCCCCACGACCCAGAACTCGCGGGTGAAAGCCCTCCGGGTCGGCTCGGATGAGGACCCCAAGGCCGCCTCACTGGATAAGGCCTTCAATCGCGAAGACCAGAACTTCGTGATCGAATCGGCCTATCGCCAGATCTTTTTCCATGCCTTCAAGGTCGACCGCGACCGCACATTGGAGAGCCAGCTGCGCGACGGCCAGATCACCGTTCGGGATTTCATCCGTTCGCTGTGCCTGTCGGACACCTTCAACCGCAGCTTCTACAACCTCAACAGCAACTACAAGGTGGCCCGCCACCTGGTGGAGAAGCTGCTGGGGCGCACCACCCACGGCAAATCCGAGGAGATCGCCTGGTCGGCCGTGCTCATGACCCGCGGCGTCCGCGGCATGGTCGACGACATCCTGAACTCCCAGGAATACCTCGACGCCTTCGGCTACGACACGGTCCCTTACCACCGCAATCGGGTGGTCGGTTCCCGTGAGATCGGTGAAACCCCCTTCAACCTCACCTCCCCCCGCTACGACGCGTACTACCGGGGCATCCTGGGTTTCCCCCAGATCGTGTACACCGGCACCACCCGGAAGTTCCCGGAGCGGGCGCAGCAGCGTCGCGGCGGATTCCCCTCGGATTACCTCCCCTGGGTGCGCTCCATGCCGGCCCTGCGCAATGTCGGCGGCGCCCAGGGCAACGCCAGCATCGACTACATGGCCAAAGTGCCTTACCGCAGCATCGGTCGCTGACGAGCCGAGCCAAAACGTTCGTCAGGATGGGGAAGCCTCGGACATCCGGGGGCCCACCCCACCATCCCATCCATTCCCCCGGGGGGCGGGCGTCTCAGGACGTTCGCCCCCATTGCTTTAGGAGGCATTGGAGTCAGTGGATCCTGACCGCTTGGCGGCAATCGCCATCGATAAGGCGGAAAGTCGTCCACACTGATCCCAAACGAAATCTATCGCTGTGACCCAGAAGCCGCTTTCGTCATTGGCAACGCAGACCCTGCGTCAACTTCGCCAGATCGCGAGCGACCTCGGTGTCACCCTCTACAGCCGCAAATCCAAGGAGGAGCTGGTGGAGGCGATCAGCTACCGACACGAGGACGACGGTCCCAGCCTGGCGGTGATTGAGGCCGAGATGGCCCCCGCCAGCCGCCCCGCTGCCGAGACCCGCGTCGTCTTCCTGCCCCGCGATCCCCAGTGGGCCTACGTCTTCTGGGACATCTCCGAGGCTGATCGCGAACAGGCCATGGCCGCCGGAGCCTCCCAGCTGTGCCTGCG
>CAIKWV010000550.1 GCA_903831165.1 uncultured cyanobacterium | reverse complement strand
GGGGCCAGGGCCGTGCCCCAGTCCACCGTGGCCAGCCAGCCGGCATTGCAGTGGGTCAGCACGTTAAGGGGTTCGCCCTGGCGTGCCGCCGGTCGGGCCGCCGCCAGTTGCCGGAACAGCTCCAGGCCGTGGTCGCCGATCGCCTCGCACATCGCCACGTCCTCCTCGGCGATGGCCGCCGCCTCCTGCCCGGCTGCCCCGGCCCGCTCGGCCGCAGGCAGCGGCAGCACCCGATCCCGCACCCGCTCCAGGGCCCAGCGCAGGTTCACCGCCGTGGGCCGGGTGGCGTTGAGCCGCTCAAAGGCCGCCGCCAGGGCCGCATCGGAGGGGTCGGCCTGCAGGGCCAGCATCAGGCCGTAGGCGCCGGTGACACCGATCAGGGGAGCGCCCCGCACCACCATGGTGCTGATCGCATCCGCCGCGTCGTCCAGGCTGCCCAGGGAGCGGGTCTCGAAGCGATGGGGCAGCAGGGTCTGATCGATCACCCAGACGGAACGGCCGCCGTCCTCAAGGCCGATGGTGCGCCAGGGGGTGCCGTTGATGTTCATGGGGAGCGGAGATCGCGCGCTGTGCTGATCATCCCTGGCGAGGCGGATCGCCGTTGCTGTCGCCCGCGACATGGGCCGGCGCTCTCCAGCACCTGGCAGGGCTGAAGACGGGGATTCGGTCGCACCACCAACAAGCCCCGCCTACGGCCAGGACCTGCTGAGGAAAAGCAGAACATGTCGCCCCAGGCGAGACGAAGGCCGGCAATCAAGCCTGCTAATATTGGCAACGATGATTGAGACGCTTCAGACTTAAGATGGGGAGCATTCTGAAGCCGATTGCCTATTACTTACTCCCTTCCTGGGGCCTGGTCCTTTACTCCGTCAATAATTGCTCGCCGCTGATGCCGCAAGTGGCCATCTTTTCCGTGGCCGCCATGGTGACAACGACCTGGCTCTTTCATGGACTCTGGCAGATTCTCACCCCTCCACCCCGCACCGAAGCCAAGCCGTCGCCAATCAAGGCACGCATTCTGATGGCCTTGCTGGTCGTCACAGCGATCGCCTGCCTTGTTTTCGCTTACCAGACAGGTGCCCAACACGACTACATTCAGTACAGCAAACAATGGGCCACCATTTTGAGCGGAGCTGATCCATGGGCTGGCACAACCAATGCCTATGGACCGGTTCACAACCTGCTGGCCTGGCCCTACAACCTGCACAGATTGCTACCTAAAGCCTTATTTGCCCTGCTGCTTGTGGCCACGGGCTCCATTTCAGCCTTTACTCCACTTGGAGACAACGATCGAACCAGCCAGCTACAGAGATGCTGCCTGTTCGCAGTCTTCACGCTATCGCCTTTTTGCCTGATCACGGTCAATCTCTACGCCAACAACGACATCCTCCCCGCCGCAGCCATGGTTCTGGCCCTGATCGGTGCCGTCGCATTCAGAAGCTTCCTATCAAGATTTCTGGCAGGAGGGCTCCTTGCCCTTGGAGCCATGACCAAGTTTTATCCTCTGATCATCGCCCCATCACTGCTCTTCAGGCGTCGCCGCATTGACTGGGCATTCACATCCGGCTTTCTAGGATTTCTGGTCTTCATTGCATCACTTGCCTACAGGCTGTGGGGAACATCCAACCTGACCCCCCTGCTGTTTGCGAGTTCTCGCGAATCCAAGCATCTGTCCCTGTTCAACTTCACCAGGAGTGTCCTGAATCTCAACCTTGACCAATACAGCACCCTCGCCATGCTACTCGTCTTCATAGCCGTGACCTGGTTTCTTTTCAAGCAAAAGATCGACGCCATACCCGGCGCCATCATTGTGTTTGCGGCCGTACTAAGTTTGTACAAAATGGGGAGCCAACAGTTCTTCCTCTTTTTCTTCCTAGTCGCTCCATTTGCGATCAGGTATCTACTTGCCACATCCAACATCCTGACGCCAAAGCTCATGGCGACATTTTTCATTTGGATGGGGTTTCTGAACTGGTATCAGCTTGATTACCAACTGACTTGCCAGATGTGGGAGTGGCCGGCGAAAGCCTTCCGCCAGGGTGGAGCCTTGCCCTATCTCTTGATTTCGACCTTGCTGGCCGTGGCCCTTGCCGAGCGAATACTGAGCAAAGACTTACGGTCTGCCGATCCACCCGAAGCAACAGTGTGATCCCTGTCTGGGCTCCGGCCGTCACACCCTGAGGCCAGCCGCCCAGACTGGAAAACCTGATGCCTGCTTCTGAATGGCCATCGGATCCACGGCAAGCGCAGGTTGACTGCTGTTGCTGACTCGTCCGACATGGCGCTGACGGGCGCAATCCAAGCGAGCTGATGGAAAACCCTGGAGCAATCGCAGGTTGATGCAATCGGTGCTGACTCTCGCCGGGCCCTGCCGGTAGCCCTGGATCACTCCCCCCTCAGATCGTCGCCCGACCCCGGTCCAGTGCTGTGAGGCCACAGCGCTTAGCCGCCTGGCGCCAGGCCGCATCAAAGCGCTCCCACTGGAAGCTGCGCGGATCGCGGCGGCTGTGGCTGCGGTCCACCTCCTGGTGGGTGGTGACGCGGCTGCTCGGGATGCCGTAGGCCGCCTGCCAGAGCAACACCTGGGCCGCCGCCGCCCGGTATTGCTCCGGGGTGTAGCCGGAGTGGGCATCGCCATCGCCGCGGCCATCGGCTGGGGTCTCCAGGCTGAGATGCAGGGCCACATTGTTGAGCGAGCCCACCGAGGCAGGCCGGATCCGCACGGTGAAATCGCCGAAGGCGGCCATGCCGGCCCCGAAGGCGCGGCCCTCGTCGGGCACGATCCGAAGCCGCTGGCCGCTGCGGTCGATCAGCAGGTGATAGCTGGCCTGGTCCTCGTCCCTGGGGTGGGGCGTGGCGAAGTGTTTGACCGTGTCGGCGGCGGAGAGCACGGTTTCGTGCAGCACAATCAGCTGGGGCCGGTGCGGTACCTCGCGGCCGAAGGCATCGCGAGCCTGGCGCAGGCCGTAGTTGCTGGCATCGGCGGGGCGAGCCCGTTCGGGGGGCAGTTGCTGCAAGGCCGCACAGGCGGCCAGCTGGTCAACGGGCAG
>CAIKWV010000549.1 GCA_903831165.1 uncultured cyanobacterium | reverse complement strand
CTGGGGGCATCGATCTGGCCGGTGACGAAGCCCATTTCGGTGAGCACCGAGGGCATGGTGGTGCGGCGGATCACGTAGAAGCGGCCGGGCCTGGCGCCACGATCCGGGGTGCCGGGGGAGATGGCCATCACCTGATCCTGAATGATCACCGCCAGATCCCTGGAGCTGCCCCCCTCGAAAAAGAACGTCTCGACGCCGTTCACATCCGGACGGTCCATGCTCAGGGCATTGGCATGGAGGCTGACGAACACGTTGGCACCGATGCTGTTGGCCAGGTTGACGCGGGGGGGCAGATCGACATCCACCTCGGAGGTGCGGGTCATCGAGACGCTGACGCCCCGAGCCTGGAGCAGCTGGGCCACCTGCAGGCCCACATCCAGCACCACATCGGTCTCCCGCAGGCCATCGATGCCGACGGCCCCCGGATCCGGCCCACCATGGCCCGGATCGATCACCACCCGGTAGCGGCCGCGGGGCACCACCGGCAGGCCCTCCGGATTGAGGGGCTGGCGGGAGGTGCTGCGGCCCTGGCTGGCGTAATCGGAGCCGAAACTGCGACCACTCCAGCGGCCCAGGGCGATCGCCGGGGCGGCGTCGATGTCCCCCTCGCCTACGGCCAGAACCGTGCCGGGCGGCACCCCAGTGAGCTCCATGCGCCAGCGATCACGGGCGGTGCCCACCAGGCGCAGCTGGCGTGGGTCGAGCCGGGTGCCGGGCTGGAACTCCAGCACCAGACGGGTGCTGCCGGGGTCGGGCATGCCGATGCGCACCTCCCGCAGCGCCCCGCCCGCCGGCACGACCCGCGTGCGCAACGGCGCCCCGGGCAGATCCACCCACACCCGCGGACCGCGGCCGTCGCGGCCCTCCTCGAAGAAGGCCTGCAGCTGGACACCGGGACTGGTGCGCAACTCCAGGTTGCCCTCCTGGCTGATGCGCCAGGCCGACAGGCTGCTGCCGGCCCACGAGGGCAGTTCGGCCGAAAGGGCCAGCGCCAACGCCAGCAGTCCATGGCCGATCCGGGGGCGCAACCTGTTGCGATCAAGGAAAGAGCGAAAACCCATCAACTCGCTCAGAACAGCGCCGGGCGGCGATGCTGCAGGCTCGGCATCTGGCTGCGGATGCGCTGGCCGTGGCCGATGTCCACCGGGGCCATGGCCAGTCCGGGCGCCTGGCCCGCATCAGCCAGCACCGTGCCCCAGGGATCGATCACCAGGGCATGGCCGTGGGTCTGGCGGCGGCCGTAGTGCAGGCCCGTCTGGGCCGGCGCCACCACGTAGGCCGTGTTCTCGATCGCCCGGGCCTGCAGCAGCACCTGCCAGTGATCCTTGCCGGTGTAAGCCGTGAAGGCGGCCGGCACCATCAGCAGCTCCGCTCCGGCGGCGGCCAGGTGGCGATAGAGCTCGGGAAAGCGCACGTCGTAACAGATCGACAGGCCGATGCGGCAGAGGCCGGGCACATCCACCACCGGCGGCAGGGCGCTGCCAGGCTGGACCGTGGCCGATTCCCGGTAGGTGGTGCCGTCGGGGATGTCGACGTCAAACAGGTGAATCTTGTCGTAGCGGGCCAGCAGCTGGCCTTCGACACCCACCAGCTCGGCGCGGTTGTAGGTGAGGGACTCTCCCGCCGGCACTGGAAAACCGCCGCCCAGCAGGGTCACCTGATAGCGGCGCGCCATCGTCACCAGAAAGCTGCTGCAGCGCTCCGCCAGGCTGGGGGCCAGCTCGATGCGGCGCTGATCGTCGCCCATGAAGGCGAAGTTCTCGGGCAACCCCACCAGCTCGGCCCCACGGCGCGCCGCCAGCTCGATCTGCTCCTCGGCCGCCGCGAAATTGGCATCCGGATCGGAGGTGCTGGTCAGTTGCAGGGCCGCCGCCAGAAAACTGCTCACTGACCGTTCCGAAGCGTCCGGCGAACTGTAAGGGGAGGGGTCCAGGGCGGCCAGGGGGTAGGGCGGCGCGCCTCAGCTGGCCCGCAGCACCCCGGGCTCGGCCTGGATCGGCACGATCTCGAGCGTGTCGAGGGCGGCGCAACAGGCGAAGTCGGCATCGTGATCACCCAGGCCGATCAGCCGCTGGCCATGGCTGGCCGCCCGCAGGCAGGTCTCCGGGTCCTTGCGCCACTGCTGCCAGAGCGCCAGGGCCGCCAGCATCTCGTCGTTGCCGCAGCTCACGCCCCCGTGGGGGGCCACGGCCAGCTCCTTCGCCGCCGAGGCCACGGCCCCGGCCGCCAGGCTGTCCTCCAGCGAGTAATCGCCCTCCCAGCCGCTGCCGACGATCCAGACCCGCTCACAACCGCGCTCCAGCAGCCGCCGGGCCACGGCCGAGCGGTTGGGCAGGGCCGCCGTCACCAGCAGCGGCACCGCCCGCACCGCCGCCAGCGAGCGGGTGCCATTGGTGGTGCTCATGAAGATGCGTTTGCCCCCCACCAGCTCGGGGGTAACCGCCAGGGGGGAGTTGCCCAGGTCGTAGCCAGCCACTTTCTGGCCGCCGCGCTCCCCGGCCCGCAGGCGCTGCTGGGCCGGCCAGGCGGCGGCGGCGGCCTCCAGCTCCTCCAGGTCGGCGAAAGCCTGAATCGCCTCGGCGCCGTTCTGCAGGGACCAGGCGATCGTGGTGGTGGCCCGCAGCACGTCGATCACCACCGCCGCGTCGGGGCCGCCCTCCGCCGGACCAACCACCGCGGGGACGGCTTCGGAGGTGTGGAAATAGGAAATCTGCACGGGACGCGGCCAGGGGAGAGGTGCGTCACAGTAGGCAGCTCCAGGCGGGACAGGGCGCGGTGGCGACCAGCAGCACAGGTGCGGGCGGACCGATCGCCAAGACCATCGCCAAGGGGGGACGCCAACGGGATCTGCGCGATTTTCTGAGGCTGCTGGAGCAGCGCGGCCAGCTGCGCCGCATCACCGCCCCGGTGGATCCGGACCTGGAATTGGCAGCGATCGCCGACCGGGTGCTGGGGCTGGGCGGGCCAGCCCTGCTGTTCGAGAACGTGATCGGCTCGACGATGCCGGTGGCCGTGAACCTGCTGGGCACGGTGGAGCGGGTGGTCTGGAGCATGGGCATGGAGCGCCCCGAGGAGCTGGAGGCCCTGGGGGAGAAGCTGGCCCTGCTGCAGCAGCCCCGACCGCCGAAGGGTCTGGGGGAACTGCGGCGTTACGGCGGCCTGGCCCTGGACCTGCTGCGCTCCTTTCCCGATCTGGATCTGACGCCCCCCTGCCACCAGCAGGTGTTCCAGGGCGATCAGGTGAACCTTGATGCCCTGCCGCTGCTGCGCCCCTGGCCGGGCGATGGGGGCCGGATCATCACCCTCGGCCTGGTGATCACCAGGGACCCGGAGACGGGCACCCCCAACGTGGGTGTCTACCGGCTTCAGCAGCAGTCGATCAACACGATGACCGTGCACTGGCTGAGCGTGCGCGGCGGCGCCCGCCATCTGCGCAAGGCGGCGGCGATGGGCAAGAAACTGGAGATCGCGATCGCCATCGGCGTGCATCCGCTGCTGGTGATGGCGGCGGCCACGCCGATCCCGGTGCAGCTGAGCGAATGGCTGTTCGCCGGGCTCTATGCCGGTGAGGGGGTGCGGCTGGCCCCGTGCAAGACCCTGGATCTAAAGGTGCCGAGCCACAGCGAGGTGGTGCTGGAGGGCACGATCACCCCCGGCGAAGTGCTGCCGGATG
>CAIKWV010000548.1 GCA_903831165.1 uncultured cyanobacterium | reverse complement strand
CTGCCCTACCGGGACCGGCTGGAGGTGTTCAGCCGCTACCTGCAGCAACTGGTGATGGAGTCCCTGGGCAAGAAGCTGGATCGCAGCGGCCAGGTGGTGCACCAGGGCCTGGCGGTCTACGGCAACAAGGGATCGACCGATCAACACGCCTACGTGCAGCAGCTGCGCGACGGTCTGGACAACTTCTTCGTCACCTTCATCGAAGCGCTTGATGATCCGGCCGACATCGGTCCGGTCAACGGTGAACGACCCGGCGATTTTCTCTGTGGCTTCCTGCAGGGCACCCGCTCGGCCCTCACCGAAGGCGATCGCCAGAACCTGACGATCACCCTGCGGCGCTTCGACGCCCGCAGCCTCGGTGCTCTGGTGGCCCTGTTCGAGCGGGCCGTGGGCCTCTATGGCGAGCTGATCAACGTCAACGCCTACCACCAGCCGGGCGTCGAGGCCGGCAAGAAGGCCGCCGCCGAGGTGCTCGCCCTGCAGGTCCGCCTCGAAGAGCTGCTGGCGGACGGTCAGCAGCGCTCCCTGGCCGCCATGGCCGAGGCCCTGGGAGTGGCCAGCCCCGAGCCGCTGTTCTGGGCCCTGCGCCATCTGGGCGGGAATCCCCGCGGCTACCGGATCAGCGGCGACTGGGGCAACCCGGCCAGCCTGCTGGTGGTCAAGGAACCAGGTTGACCAGCTTGCCGGGTACCACAATCACCCGGCGAGGGGCCTGACCTTCCAGCCACTTGCTGGCCACCTCGCTGGCCAGGGCAAGCTGTTCGAGCGTGGCGGCATCGGCGTCAGCCGGCACCTCCAGCTGGCCCCGCACCTTGCCCTTCACCTGGATCACCACGGTGACGGTGTCGCGCCGGAGGGCGGTTGGATCCAGCTCGGGCCAGCGCTGGCCATGGATGCCTTGGTCACCGTCAGGATTGGCACCGAGGCGCTGCCACAGCTCGTCGGCCAGGTGGGGCGCGAACGGCGCCAGCAGCACCAGCAGCACCCTCAGGGCCTCGAGGGCCACGGGTTCGCTGGCGGTCTCCAGGTGGCTGCCCATGGCATTGCTGAGCTTCATCAGCTCGGAGACGGCGGTGTTGAACTGATAGTCGCCATCCAGGTCTTCGCTGATGGCCGCGATCGCCGTGTGCACGGCGCGCCGCAGCTCCTGATCCGGATCGCTGAGCGGTGACGCCGCCGCGCCCCCGGCCGGGCTGGCGCCGCTGTGGGCCAGCGTCAGGCCCCGCTCCAGGGCGGTGTCCACCAGGCGCCAGAGGCGCTGCAGGAAGCGGTACTGCCCCTCGACGTCAGCGTCATCCCATTCCAGATCCTTTTCCGGCGGCGCCTTGAAGAGGATGAACATGCGGGCCGTGTCGGCGCCGTAGCGATCGATGACGGCAGCGGGATCAACGCCGTTGTACTTCGACTTCGACATCTTTTCGTAGAAGGTGTCCAGCACTTCGCCTGTTGTCGGATCGCGGGGATCACTGGAATCGGCCACATCGGCCGGGGCGATGTACTTGCCGCTGTGGGGATTCTTGTAGGTGATGCCCTGCACCATCCCCTGGGTCAGCAGGCGGGAGAACGGTTCGTCGAAGCCCAGCAGGCCGCGATCACGCAACACCTTGGTGAAGAAGCGCGAGTAGAGCAGATGCAGGATGGCGTGCTCAATGCCGCCCACGTACTGGTCGACCGGCAACCAGCGATCGACGGCGTCGCGGCTGAACGGCAGCGCCGTGTTGTGGGGATCGCTGTAGCGCAGGTAGTACCAGGAGGAGCACATGAAGGTGTCCATCGTGTCGGTTTCCCGCCGTGCGGGTTTGCCGCAGCAGGGGCAGGCCACCGACACCCAGCTCTCCAGTTGAGCGAGGGGCGAACCGCCCTTGCCGGCCAGCTCCATGCCCTTGGGCAGTTCCACCGGCAGCTGCTCGGCGGGCACCGGCACCACGCCGCAGGTCTCGCAGTGGATCACGGGAATCGGGCAACCCCAGTAGCGCTGCCTGGAGATCAGCCAGTCCCGCAGGCGGTATTGCACCCGGCCCTGGCCCCAGCCAGCGGCTTCGGCGGCGGCGATGATTCGCGCTCGGGCCTCGCCCGAAGGCAGGCCGTTGAATTCGCCGGAGTGGATCAGCACGCCGGCGGCGGTCCAGGCGCCGCCCTCGTAGGCGTGTTCGTCCGAACCCTCGGGAATGATCACCTGGCGCACCGGCAGCTCGTACTGGCGGGCAAAGACGAAATCTCGCTGGTCGTGGGCCGGCACCCCCATCACCGCGCCGGTGCCGTAGTCGGCGATCCACAGGGGTACCAGCTCGCCATTGGCCGGGTTGCGCACCTGGGCCCCGATCGCTACCCCCCGCTTGGGGCTGTCTTCTGCCGTGCGTTCCTGGTCGCTCTGGCGCCCCACCAGATCGATGAAGGCCTCCACCTGCAGCTGCTGCTCAGCACCGGTGAGGCTGGCCACCAGCGGATGCTCGGGGGCGAGCACCACGTAGCTGACGCCAAAAATAGTGTCGGGCCGGGTGGTGAACACCTCGATCCACTGGCCGCTGCCGGCACCGCTGGCGTCGACCACCTCGAACCGCAGCTCAGCCCCATGGGAGCGGCCGATCCAGTTGGCCTGCATGGTGCGGACCCGCTCCGGCCAGCCCTGGAGCTTGGGCAGGTCGTCGAGCAGCTGGTCGGCGTAGGCGGTGATCTTGAGGAACCACTGGCGTAGCTTGCGCTTTTCAACCAGGGCCCCCGAGCGCCAGGAGCGGCCCTCGCCGTCCACCTGTTCGTTGGCCAGCACCGTCTGGTCGATCGGATCCCAGTTGACCGTGGCCTCACTGCGGTAGGCCAGGCCCGCATCCAGGAACTGCAGGAACAGCCACTGGGTCCAGCGGTAATAGTCGGCGTGGCAGGTGGCCAGCTCCCGGTCCCAGTCGATCGACAGCCCCAGCCGCTTGAGCTGCTCGCGCATCTGGGCGATGTTCTGATCCGTCCAGACGCCGGGATCGACGCCACGCTCGATTGCCGCGTTCTCCGCCGGCAGACCGAAGGCATCCCAGCCCATCGGATGCAGCACGGCCCGGCCCCGCAGCCGCTGCACGCGGGCGATCACGTCGGTGATCACGTAATTGCGCACATGCCCCATGTGCAGGCTCCCCGAGGGATAGGGGAACATCGACAAGGCGTAGTAGGGCTGCGCCGTTTCTGCTGGCGACGGGTCCGAGCCCTGAGGCTCGGGGGTGAGGTCCAGGGATTGGCTCTGCCAGCGCTGCTGCCAGCGCTCCTCGATCACCTGCGGCCGGTAGCGGGAGGAATCGGTCACGGGGTTCGCTCGGGGCCTGCGCTCAGGCGTGATCGTGCCATAGCCCCTGGGCCTGAGGGCTGGCTCCGACTCAGAGGAAGGCCCGCAGCATGGCGATGGCGTCCCGGCTGATCAGGACCAGCGGCAGGCTGCTGTCCTGGCGCAGGGCCAGAAACTCACAGTCCTGCCATTTGATCGTGCCTTCCAGCTCCTGGCCGCCGACCATCGTCACCTGAACGAGGGTGCGGTTGCGGATCAGGTCCTGGACATGGCGGACGCTGGGCAGGCTGGTGTCGAGCCGGGGCGCCCGCTTGTCGAAGAAGCTCTGCATAGGATCGAGCTGTGCCGGCGCCTTGGGAGATTGTGCTTCAGTTCAGCAAGTATCAGGGTCTGGGCAACGACTTCCTGCTTCTGGATGGTCGCAGCCTGACAACAGACGATGACACCCTCGGCCTGACCCCGCAAGCGATCCAGCGCCTGTGTGATCGCCGCTTCGGTGTCGGTGGCGATGGCGTGATCCTGGCCCTGCCGCCGCGGCAGGGCGGCGAATTGCGCATGCGCATCTTCAACGCCGACGGCACCGAGCCGGAAATGTGCGGCAACGGCATCCGCTGCCTGGCACGGTTTCTGGCGGACAGCGATGGGGACGGTGCGGGCCGCACCTGGCAGATCGAGACCCTGGCCGGCCGGATCGTGCCGGAACTGCAGAGCGACGGCCGCATCCGCGTCGACATGGGCCGGCCGTTCCTGGCTCCCGCTTCGATTCCCACCTTGCTGGAGCCAGGCCCGGCGGGTCTGCCCCAGGGGGACCTGGCGATCGCTGGGCTGGATCTGGCCGTGGCCGCCGTCGGCATGGGCAATCCCCATGTCGTGATTCCGGTGGCGGATGTCGAGGCGGTCGATCTGGCCGCCTTCGGCCCGGTGCTGGAGCACTATGCCCTGTTCCCCGAGCGCGCCAATATCGAGGTCGCCCAGGTGCTGTCGCCGCTGGACGCCGTCCTGGGCCGTATCCGCATGCGGGTGTGGGAACGCGGTTCCGGCATCACCATGGCCTGCGGCACCGGCGCCTGCGCCACCCTGGTGGCGGCGGCGCGGCGCGGCCTGTCGCCCCGCAAGGCCGAGGTGATCCTGGACGGCGGCTCGCTCATCATCGAATGGCTGCCCGACGACCACGTGCTGATGACCGGCCCGGTGGCCACCAGCTTCGCCGGCACG
>CAIKWV010000547.1 GCA_903831165.1 uncultured cyanobacterium | reverse complement strand
CTGAAGCAACGGCAACGCTGCGGCCAGGGACTCCCCCGGGAGAACCGGCCGGGTCCGGCTACCACCACCGCCAGCGCCCTTGCCAGCAGCCGCCTCGCCGTCAGTCCCATCGGGATCAGCACCGCGGGGGCCCTCCCAGGGCACGACTACGATGACCATTCGCCTTCTGTGATCGTCAGGTCGTCCGATGGACCCGGTACCCCCCTCCCGCGGCACCACCCCGCGACTCGACGCCATCAATCTGATGCTGCGGGATCTGCACACCCGCCACGATGAAATCCGTCATCGCGCCGCCTTTCGCGGCTGCACCCGGGAGCTGCTGATCGTGCAACAGGAACTGGTCGACTATCTGCTCAACAAGAAGCACGGGCTGCTCGGCGTGACACCGCAGGATTCGGCCCAGAACCCCAACTACAACTCCTTCACCTGAGCTTCTCCACCACCGCCACGGGGGTGGTCATCGCCGGCGCCGGTCCGGCCGGGGCCGCCTTGGCGCTGTTATTGGCCCGCCAGGGGGTGGCGATCACCCTGGTGGAGGCCAGCCCCAGTTCCGCGCGGCAGTTCCGAGGAGAGGCCCTGATGCCCAGTGGCCTGGCGGCCCTGGCGGCGATGGGGCTGCTGCCCCTCGATGAGGCGATCCGGCAACGCCCCCTGCAGGGCTGGGGGTTCTGGGCCAACGGCCAGCTCTTGTTTCAGGTGGCCGAACCGATGGGGGGCGAGCGCCCCTGCACCCTGGTCGATCAGGAAGCCCTGCTGATTTGGCTGCAGGAGCAGGTGCGCCTTCAGCCCACCGCCCGGGTGGTCAAGGGCCGGCCGATCGTGGCCCCGCTGCGCGATGGCGAGCGGGTGGTCGGGGTGGAGCTCGACGATGGCACCCAGGTGCGCGGTGAACTGGTGGTCGCCTGCGACGGCCGCGCCTCACTGCTGCGCCAGAAGTCAGGCCTGGCGCTCAGTCCACTGGGTGAGCCGCTGGATGTGCGCTGGTTCCGGCTGTCGTCGGCCGCCGCCGAACCGGTGGCCGACTGGCTCCAGGGGCGGTTCGTGACCGTGCTGGGGGGCGGGGACAGCTTTGCTCTCTACGCCTCGGTCTACGGAGGGGTGCAGCTGGGCTGGCTCAAGGATCCTGCCGGGGCCATTCCCGCCACCAGCGCCGACTGGCGGGAACGCTGGGCCCAGGCCAGCCCCAGCGAACTGGCGAAACGGCTGCGGGCCGTGCCTCTGGAGGCGATCCAGGGGCCGGTGCGGCTGCCGGTGCAGGTGGGCCGACTCGAGACCTGGTGGCAGCCCGGGCTGCTGCTGCTGGGCGATGCGGCCCATCCGATGAGCCCACTGCGCGCCCAGGGCATCAACATGGCCCTGCGCGATGCCCTGGTGGCCGCAAGAAAGCTGCTGCCGGTTCTGGGCCAGGGGAATCCTGACGCCCTTGATCGCGCCCTGGCCGCCATCAGTGAAGAACGGCTGCTGGAGATCCGCCCGATCCAGGCCGGCCAGGCCCAGGAACTGGGGCGTGCGCAACTGCTGCGCCACAACAACTGGCTGCGGCAACTGCTGGTGGCCTCCGCCGGCTGGAGCGGACCGCTGCTCGCCCAGCGCTGGCAGGCCAGCCAGGTGCTACTGCGGCAGGGAAGCGCCACGGCCGACGTGAGCCTCCCTGACGCCGCCATGATGGGATGAATCCCCGCGTCACCATGGCCCGGTCCATCCCACGCCTGCGCCCGCCGATCTGGTCCCTCAGCGCCCTCGCCAGCTGCGGCCTGAGCCTGTTCGGCTGGGCCCCTGGGCTGGCGGCCCCCCAGCCCGAGCTGTTCCCGCCGACGGCAACCTTCCGCACGCTGCAGTTGATCACCTTCACCTGCAGTCGCGAAAACACGGCGGCCAGCTGTGACAAGGCCCGCAGCCAGGCCGATCCGCTGCTGGATCATCCCCGCCTGCCGACCAGCTGCAAGGACGTGCTCTGGTCGATCAATCAGCAGGCCCGCGTCGCGGACAGCAACAGCCAGAGCCGGCGCGACGCCCTGGATAAGGCCGCCAAGGATCTGACGGTGTTCTGCAAACCCCAGGTCAAACCCAGCGCCAACAATGACAAGAAGCCGGCTGGAGGCCTGGGCGGCATGAACTTCGGCTTCGGATCACCCCAGCCGGCTCGCTGAGTCCAGGGCTGATCGCGCTAGGGCTCGACCGCCGGCTCAGGCGAAGACGGCAGCGTGCTGGTGGCCGAAGGCGCCACGACACCGCTGCCACCGGCGATCAGATCCAGCAGTTGCCGGGAGGTCTGATCCATGAAGGCCAGGCTCATCGGCGTGACGATCACCGCCTTGTCGGCCAGGCGGCAGAGCGGTGTGGTCATACCGGCGGCCTCACAGCTGTTGGACAGACCCAGCAGCGCCTTGGTGAGCTTGCCCCGCAGGCAGGTTTCCCGCCCCGCCCGGGCCAGCACCGCATGGGCACTCTTGTCGGCGAAGGCCAACGCCTGCGGATAGGGCGGCGTCTCAGCGGCCACGGGCAGCCCGGCCAGCAAGGTGAAGCCCAGAGAGGAGACCAGACCCAGCCGGGTCAGGGCCGTGACGACGGCGACAGGGGGATTTGACATCACTACAACTTACCGAGGCTGACCGGGGGCGTCAGCGGTCCCAGCCACTGACGGGCGTAATTTGGTGCCCCTCCAGCGGACCCGGCGACGGGCGATGCCGATGACCAGCAGCTCGATCCGTCAGGTCACCCTGGCCCAGCCCTTCACGGATCAGAAGCCCGGCACCTCCGGTCTGCGCAAGAGCAGCCGCCAGTTCCAGACCCCCCATTACCTGGAGAGCTTCATCGAGGCCTCCCTGCGGGTGGTGCCGGGCATCGCCGGCGGCACCGTGGTGGTGGGCGGTGACGGCCGCTATGGCAATCGCGCCGCCATCGATGTGATCGCCCGCATGGCCGCCGCCCACGGGGTGAGCCGGCTGATCACCACCACCGGCGGCATCCTCTCGACCCCGGCGGCCTCGAATCTGATCCGAAAGCACGGCGCCGCCTGTGGCGTGATCCTCTCGGCCAGCCACAACCCCGGCGGTCCCGAGGGCGATTTCGGCGTCAAGATCAACGGTGCCAACGGCGGGCCGGCGCCGGAATCGGTCACCGACGCCATCCACGCCGCCACCTTGAGCCTCGACGGCTACCGCATCGTCGACGCCGATCCCCTGCCCCTGGACGCACCCGGCAGCCACAGCTTCGGCGCGATGACCGTGGATGTGATCGATGGGGTCGACGACTATGTCGACCTGATGCAGCGCCTGTTCGACTTCGAGCGCATCAGCGCCCTGCTCAAGGGCGACTTCCGCGTCGCCTTCGATGCCATGCATGCCGTCACCGGCCCCTACGCCAGCCGCCTGTTGGAAGGTGTCCTGGGCGCTCCGGCCGGCACCGTGCGCAACGGCACGCCCCTGGAGGATTTCGGCGGCGGCCACCCTGACCCCAATCTCACCTATGCCCACGAGCTGGCCGAACTGCTGTTGCAGGGCAACAGCTACGACTTCGGCGCCGCCTGCGATGGCGACGGCGATCGCAACATGGTGCTGGGGCGGGCCTGCTTCGTGAACCCCAGCGACAGCCTGGCGGTGCTGACCGCCAACGCCACCCTGGTGCCCGGCTATGCCCAGGGGCTGGCGGGGGTGGCCCGCTCGATGCCCACCAGCGCCGCCACCGACGTGGTCGCCAAAGCGCTGGGCATCAGCTGCTACGAGACACCCACCGGCTGGAAGTTCTTCGGCAATCTGCTCGATGCGGGCCAGATCACGCTCTGCGGCGAGGAGAGCTTCGGCACCGGCAGCGACCACATCCGCGAAAAGGATGGGCTCTGGGCCGTGCTGTTCTGGCTCAACATCCTGGCGGTGCGCGGCTGCTCGGTGGCTGAGGT
>CAIKWV010000546.1 GCA_903831165.1 uncultured cyanobacterium | reverse complement strand
GGCACTTGGGGCCTCCCGGCTGGTGGCGGGTCGGTTTGGTTGCAGTCGGCTGGGAACCTTGCCGGGGGTGGAGGTATGGAGGCGAGGGGTTGGGCGCTTGGGGCCTCCCGGCTGGTGGTGGGTCGGCTTAGCGCAGCCGGCTGGGAACCTTGACCGGGGGTGGGGGTATGGAGGCGAGGGGTTGGGTGCTTTTTGCAGCTTGTTGGGGGGATAGCGTTCAGGGGCGGGGGTGATTGGGTATGGGCGGATCGACTTTGGCTGGGTTGACGGCTTCGGAGGGGTCTGGGGCGGCGATGGAGGTGCTCAGCCTCTTTCCGCGCTATCTGCTCAAGGGGCATCTGCCGGAGGCTCTGCTGGACCAGTTGCTGGTGCTGGCGCGCCAGGTGGCGGCCGATCCTGAGGCCAGTCCGAATGCGGCAGCCAAGTTGGCCGGCCAGTTGTTTCAGCAGCGGGAACTGCGGCCGGATCAGCCGGCGGTGATCGAGCTCTGCCGCGACGTGATCCTGCCGGGCTGTGAGCGCTGGATTCGCCATGTGATCGATCGGCAGCCTCCCCAGGGCCGGGGTCCCTGGGTGCCGGGGCGCTACAGCCTGCAGATGATCGATCTCTGGCTCAATGTGCAGCGCCAGGGCGATTACAACCCCACCCACACCCACGGCGGCAGTTTCTCCGGCGTGTTGTTTCTGCAGGTGCCCCCCCAGATCACCGCCGAGAGTTTTGATGGCCAGCTCTGTTTCCACGGTCCGGAGGAGTGGCACATCCAGAGCTTCCGCACCGGCATGGCCGAGTACGTGTTGCCCGTGCCCGGCGATTTCTATGTGTTCCCGGCCTGGCAGCCCCATTCGGTGGCGCCGTTTCGCGGCGAGGGGGAACGCTGGTCCATCGCCTTCAACGTGGTGGCGGTGCCCCAGGCGCCGCGACCTTCGGCACCAGGCCCCCAGGTCTCAGCGGTGGAGCCGGCCAAGCCGTCGCTGAATGTGTCGCTGTCGTCAGCCCGGCCCAGGCCCGGGGGGTTCTGAGGCTGGGCGACCCTTCTGGCTACTGCTGCTTCAAGCGATCGCCATTGCAACGGGCCCTTGTCACAGCGCCACGAGGGCGTCGATCGGGCCGGGTTCGCCTTGGGCTTGCCGGCCGGCCGTTCGCTTCGAGGTTGGTGCTTGTTGCCATTGGGTTGTCCTGCTGGCGGCCTCCCTCCTCCTGGGCCGCCTCGCTCGGGTTGGCCTGCCCCCTGAGCACCGGTTCGCTGCTGCCGCATGGGATCCGGTCTGCAGGGCATCAGAGCGGGGCTGGGCGTCTCCGCTGGCCTGGGCTGTCTGAAGTCGGCCTGCGCCCTCACCTGAGGAGGCCCCGCTGCCGCTGGGATCACCGCGGGCGTTGGCGGGTCTCCGTGAGTGAGGGGCGGCAGCGCCGTCTTGGGATGGTCCCTTCCGCCCTGATGGTTGTTCGGAGCAGGGGCTCGGTTGCGATCAACTCCGGCAGTTGGCCTTCCCTCAGCGGCCCGCTCCCCGCGCCAGACTCCGCCGCGCTGCGGAGAGCACCATCCCCCGGACCCCTGCACTGGACGCCGATCTGCCGGAGCTCGGTGGCCGGGTGCCCGAGCTGCGCCAGACGCTGCTGGCCTGGTGGGAAGACCACGGCCGCCATGGCATCCCCTGGAAGCTGACGGCCGAGGGCCAGCGACCTGCCGATGGCGAGCCCCTGGATCCCTATCCCGTGTTCGTGGCCGAGGTGATGCTGCAGCAGACCCAGCTGGCGGTGGTGCTGCCCTACTGGCAGCGCTGGCTGGCGGCCCTGCCCAGCCTGGCGGCCCTGGCCGCCGCCGAGGAGCACGACGTGTTGATGCTGTGGCAGGGCCTGGGCTACTACTCGCGGGCGCGGCGGTTGCATCAGGCGGCCCAACTGCTGCTGCTTGCAGGCCGCGGCCAGGGCCAGAACCAGCATGAGCCTGGGAACGAACGTCGGAACGAAGACCGGAACGCGCTTCGGAACGAGAGCCCCGGCCGGGTCCTGGCTCCCGGCACCGTCGGCACGGTCGCCTGGCCCCGCAGCCTCGAGGGCTGGCAGGCCTTGCCCGGACTGGGGCGCAGCACCGCTGCCAGCATTGTCTCTTCGGCCTTTGATCAGCCGCAGGCGATCCTCGATGGCAACGTCAAACGGGTGCTGGCGCGCCTGACAGCCAGCCCGCGGCCACCGGCGCGGCATCTGGCCCGGTTCTGGCAACTGAGCGAGCTGTTGCTCGATCCCAGGCGGCCCCGGGCCTTCAACCCGGCTCTGATGGATCTGGGCTCCGGCGTCTGTACTCCCCGTTCCCCCCGCTGCGGCGCTTGTCCCTGGCAGGGGCACTGCGCTGCCTACGCTGCCGGCGATCCCGCCCGTTTCCCCGTGAAGGACGCCGCCCGCACCGTGCCGTATCAGGTGATCGGGGTGGGGGTGGTGCTCGATGGCGCCGGCCG
>CAIKWV010000545.1 GCA_903831165.1 uncultured cyanobacterium | reverse complement strand
GGCCCTGGTTCTGTTGAGTGCCGACGACGCGGCCCTGGCCGGCCCCTATTTCGACTTTCTGATCCAGGGGATGCAGACCACCACCTGATCCCCATTCGACGGCAAGTTGTTCTCAAAGCCCCTCTGCCAGGGGCTTTTTTCATCGAGACTCCATGCTCGCGATCTCAAACCTGGGCTGATCCACCCGGCGGGAGGTCAATGCGAAGCCCGTTGGTTGAACCTGCCAGCATCTCCACATCGGAGCAGCCCTGCTCGACCCTTGTCCCTGACCGCAGCCGCCGGGTTGGCCAGACAGAACCTGGAGCCATCGAACTCGGACCAGAAGAGAACGCGAGTCGCGTTTAGCCGAAAAGGGACTCATGCCAAGACTATTAATGGGTCTTGGCTGAGACGATCAAGCTTTTGGTCGAACCACCGTCTCCAGCTCTCAGCAGTCGGCTCCGATCTTGTTCCTGCGCTGGACCGCTGGCTGAATTCAGCCGGAATCGGCTGCTAGCGAAGCGCTCTGGCCGTCAGGTCAACACGCCACCTGAGCGAGCCGGTCGTTCTCTAATTTCCATAGCAAGACTCTTGATGCGTCCAAGAACGGGACTTGCCTGATCATGAAGATCCTTTCAGGCGGTCTGTCCTGGGCGAAACCGAACAGGGCCGACCTGGGTGCATTCCCCCAGCCGCGCGCGCCAAGACCCTTGAACGAGCACATTGCAAGTCCAAGACCAGTCTTGAAACAAGACCCAGATCAAGTCTCAGATTGGATGCCCGAGTTCTCAGACGCGTGAATTTGGCTCTGTCACCTCGACAGCGCACAGCGTTCCTGCCGTGAACGGGAGCGGGCGGTGTGGCACCAATCCGGACTTGGCAACATGCGCACTCCAAACTGGGGGGGGCCTCCGGCTTGGCACCGACTCCGAAGCCAGGGGCAGCCCTTGCCAGTCCAACAAGGCTTGCGTATCTGCTTCAAAGGCAGATACGCAGAAATCCAAGCTCCAGTATTCGCAGTCGTTTTGCCAGGTTCCGCAGATCACATGTCCACACTTTGGACAGAAAATGGCAGCCGATCGAGGGCTTTGGACACGCCATTCAGCCATAGACGCGTCGGGAACCTCCGTTGACGGTGGCTCCAGATTCGATGGGCTTCACCATGACCTGGTCGCTGGAGGATTGCTCAACTCCCTATGACACTGGGCCTGCGCAGGTGAAATCGACCGTTTTTTGGATTCTCGGTCATGCCAGTCATGTCTCGCCTTGGGTCCCGTCTCCTGTCCCAGGAAAGATAGTCAAGACAGCACTCGGCGGCGCTTCCCCGGCTGCTCGACGCGGGTGAAGCCAAGCTTCAGCCCAAGGGTGGGGTGGGCGCCAGACCGTCGAAGCAGAAGCCAATCACTGCCGCTCGCAGGTCTTACCTGAGACTTGAAATGCGTCCCAGGTGTAGAATTGAACAAGAGGCCTGCGACAGCCGGCCTGGCTCGAATCCGCAGGTTGTCGATTCGGGCCGGTCGCCCATTCCTGCCTGCCTGCGGAACGACGAGCTGCTGCGTTGAGGCAGGATTGATCATGGCTTGTGTCCGTGGCCAAGACCTGCGGCTGGAGCGGTTGTTTTTGCGCCGGTCCGAAGACGATGTTGCCGCTTTAGCAATATCGTTTGTCGCAATCAGGTCCCAGGCCCAGACCCGAGATTGGTCTGGAATGAGATACCAGCTAAGTGGGCTCGCTGGCGGCTCAGTGCCGATAGAGCTCCTTAAGCAGTTGATAGGCCTCGTTGATCCGGCGCATGGCCTCCACCGAGCCGCCGGCGTCTGGATGATGGCTGAGGGCCAGCTCGCGGTACGCCTCTCGGATCTGGGGCAGGGCCAGCCGTTGGCCTGGATCGGTGGGCAACTTGAGCAGCTTGAGCGCCCCCTGCAGCGTCATTGTGTGCTCCAGGGTCTGGAAGGAGCTGCCGCGACCGCGACGACGGAACCGTTGCACAAAGCGACGGATCAGGGTGGGAAGTCGCAGGGTCAACGTGGTGGGACTGAAGGGATCCTCCAGCACTCCGGCCGTCACCATGACGCGCTCAAAACTGGGCGGGTCGTTGCTCCATCCCTGGACGAACTGGCGCATCACATCACAGGCGGCCGTCCAGGTGAAGATGCGACCCTCACTCTGATCGCACTGGGGCCAGATGTCATGGGCCAACCAGATCATTGCGTTTTCCAGCACGGTGGCATTGGGTGGGTTGCCGTAGATGGAGAACCAGTGGTCCCCGGCTTCCTGCAGAGCCTGTTGGATCACGTCCGCCGGCACCTCCAGGGGAGCCACCTGGATCGATGGCCGAGGGTGGAGGCTGGATTCCAGATCGCGCTTGAGTTGGCCCGTGCGTCGGCGCACAAATCCAGGCAGATCGATCCCTCCCCCACCAGCGACGGGGGCACGCCGGCGATCGGGCCCCGCGTCGTTGGTTTCAGCCGGACCTGAGAGCGCGTCCAACTCGCCACGACCCACCAGCACCAGGGCCACCTGTTCATCGAGTTCGCCATCCCCATCGCGCCGTTCAGCGACGTCCTCGAGATCGTCCGGCAACAGATCGGCTTCAGCCGCACCGTCCAGCTCACCCAACAGCTGTTGAACCAGCCGTTCCAGCACAGCGCCGCGATGCCTGAGGCCCCATTCACGTCGGAGCCGGTCGATCAACTCAACCGTCTGCTGCGGCAGCGAGACGGTGATGCGTTTCCATTTCTCGGAGGCTTCCTGCACCACCACGCTGCTCCTCGTTCAGGCCAAGCTCATGGCTGCTGCCAACCCTGCATCAATCGTTGCTGGGCTTCAACGGCTTGACGGTAACGATCGACCAGAGTTCCGTCAGCCCCTGAAGCGTTGCCGATACCACCGGGGTTGACCACCTGAGGGTAGGGCTGGATCGGCCGCTGGCCGCGCGAAGCCGGGGGTGGGGGAGGCGGTGTGAGCCAGGACGGAACGGGGGTGGGCCGCAGGATTGCAGGCGGCGGCACCAGGGGCATCGCAGCAGGCCTGAAGCGCCGCGGGGCAGCAGGGATGATCTGGGGGCGCGTGACCTCCGCTGCTGCGTCATCCGGTTCCTGCGCCTGGGGGTTTGGATTGGCCGCCGGTAACGGGGGTGGACCGCTGGGTTTGGTGGGACGGGGGACATTGATGCGCGCCTGCTCTCGCCGGCGCTGCTGCTCCTGGGCGAGCGCCAATTGGCTCGCCGGAACGATGCTTAGCAGATGGCCGGGGGTGGCATCGGCCGGGTAGACCATGCTGACCCGCAAGGGGAAGGTCACGCCCGGGCGCAGGTTGATCTGGGCAAGCGACAGGCTTTCGCCGGACCGCAGGCCCACGTGCACCTCGCGCACGCCCTCCGGCGTACGGATCTGGATCGAACCTCGGAAGGCGGTGAAGTTGCGTCCACCCATCGGCGAGGGATGGCTCATCACCAATTCATAGGGGCCATTGCCGCGCAGATTCATGTCAATGTCGAAGCGCACGCCATAGGTGCCGATGTTGTCAAGGGAGGAGTCGACCATGCGACTGGCCAGGCCATTGACCTGTACATCACTGGTACCAAAATCGTGACGCTCCGTGCTGGTGAATGGCACGTGCAGCGGACCCTGACTACTCAGGTCATGGCTGATGGTGGCGTGATAGGTGTCACCGATGGCAACACCGCCGACACGGGAGAAAACAGCGCGGTTGTTGATCTCGTTGATCCGGTCCAGGTAGACACGGCCAGGTGCCAGTCGACCCTGATCCAGAACCGCCAGGATGTCCCTGTCGTCCTGGGGATCGGCAGCAGCCACCACCGCGATCTGGAAGGGGCCATCACTCTTTCCCTTCAGCAGGGCATTGGCGATGCCCAGGGCTGGCAACTGGGTCTGAAACAGGACAAGCCGGGAACTCGGGGGGATTGTGATCCGATCGCTGAGGCGTGAATCCAGCTTGCCTCGCAACATCTGAATCGCCGTGGCATCCCCCGGCCCCGTATTCCATGGTCTGGGACCCAGGGGCTTGACTCCCATCAGGTTATTGGCGAGATAGGGAGCTTCAAAGCTGTTGCGTACGGCGCCACTGCTGAAGCGGATGTGGACCGGCATCACACCCGGATTGATCAGAATTGCAGCCAGGGTGAGTTCAGAACGGCGTTGGGAAGCGGATATGGAATCTTTGTTGGGCGGGAAATACTTGTGATGCAGATGCATCCCGAATTCACCATTGAAGGTGTAGACGGCATTGCGCAATGCTGTTCCGGTCTCGGCCGCATAGGCCATCCCCGGAGCGGTGTTGATCAAGATGCCAGCTCCTTCCACCTCCTCCGGTTGGTTGGAGTGCAGCACGGGCACGCTGTTGAACTGACCGTTCAGGGGTCGGGCGCTCTGACCGGCCATCAAGGCGACGTAGGCCAGGGCGCCGGGACTCCACAGGAGCAGCGGTCCACTGATCAACATGCCCACCAGGGGTGCAATCAAGCCAGTGGGGCGAACCACACGCAAACCAAAAACGGCAACTGGACGGGGGAGGAGCACTGATCCGCTCCATCCTGCCGGAGGCTGCGGTACCGGCCGAAAGCGACATTGATCATGCCTGCTCCCCCCAACCCCTGGGGCCGATGGGGGACGACTCCCGATCGGACCACCCTGGTAGCTAGAACTGCGGCCCCTGGCCATGCCTGTGATGTTTCCCCCGATCGGCTGTTGCAGCGGTGTTGAGGACGGCGATGGATACCGCCGTCGCCATCAGCAGCGCAAGCTCCAGATGCTGACCTTCTGGCGCGATGGCGCCGAGCGTCAGCTGGCAGCTCTGAACGCGGCCATCAACACCCTGGAGCAACAGATCCAGCGGAACAAGCCAGAGACGCAGGCCTGAGCGTCGCCTGATCGAGCTGGGTGCGCAGCTGCTCCAGGCCCCGATGCAGCAGCCGTTGAATCGTCATCGGGCTGACCTGCATCTGCAGGGCCAGGCGCCGGTAGCTCCATCCAGCCAGCACCACCTGGCGAACCACCTGCCTTTGCCTCGGCTCCAACTGCGACAAGAGCGCCTCCACCGGCGGCATGGGGGCTTCCTCCGGGCCGGGTTCCTGGGAAGGGGCCTCCACCAGCTCCAGCAGTTCCCCCTCGAGCGGCACGGGGCGATTCAGCCGCCGCTGTTGAGCCAGGAGTTGCCACTGGCTTTCGCTGAGGCCAAGCCGCTGCCTCACCAGGGTTTCCCGTGAACCGGGTTCCGGGTTGGCTGCAGCCGTCTGCAGCAGCCGCTGGATGCGTTCCTGCAGCTCGGCCTGACGTCGGGGCAGTCGCACGGCCGGGGCGCTGTCCCGCAGATAGTGAAGGATGGCCCCGCGGATATGCGGCCGGGCGAAGGCCGAGAACGGCGTTTCCAGCTCCTGGCGGTAGAGCTCGGCGGCTCGGATCAGGCCCAGCAGACCCACCTGGAGTAGATCGTCAGCCGATTCCCGGCAGCAGCTGGCGTAATGCAGGGCAATGGGACGAACAAGATCGACGTAGTGCTCGACCCGGCGGTTGCGCTGGGTGACGGCCGTCGTTGGACGGACGGGAGACTTGGACACGGTGGACAGAAGAATCGATGTAAGGCAGGAGCGGAGCGAACCGCCGCCTGTTCCTTCAGAGAGCCTCTAACCGTCGACAGAGCGCAACCGTGAAACCACGGAATGTTCCGCGGCCACGGCCTGGAGCAGGGCCCAGGGTCCATGGCGGTCCAACCAGTCCTGGTCGGATCGGGCCGTGCTGAGCAGATAACCGGCGAAGCCAAGTCCGTTGACGCTGAAGCCGGCCTGGTGTTCCCGCACCCGTCGCACCGTCAGCAACCAGTGGTCATTGAAGACCAGGTTGTAGGCGTGGGCGGGAGCAGTGTTCCGCTCCGGCTGGCCCAGGCCGAGATCGCCGCAATGGCGGTGGTAGAGCTCAGCCAGCTCCAGGGGGCAGCAGGGATCCTGGCGGCGACTGAGGCGATAGGCCCAGGGCCAGGCTGGGGCCTCCCCGGCCAGCTGGGCCTCAATCCCGGTCGCCATCGGACAGCTGAGCTCTCCCTGGCACCGGGGCAGTAGTTGGAGATGGCGGTGCGGCTGGCTGGCGCCGGCCGTGGCGCTGCTGTTGAAGAACCACAGCCCCCCCGTATCGGCGCTGACCAGGACCACCGCCTCCCAGTCCTGCGGGGTCAACCAGCCGCTCTGGGGGTGCCAGTGCTGGGTGATCACCAGCAGATGGGCACGCTGCACCGGATATTTGTTCAACAACAGCACATGGCCACTGGGCAGCAGGTCCACCTGCAGCGGCCGATCCCAGGGGAGGAAGGGATTGGGCTTGGGACCGCCGGCCGCCAGGTGCCTGGGCGGCCGGGAAAGGAGCTGACGCAGCACGAAGGGCTCCATTCCTGGCGGAGCCAGCAGCTTCGTGTCCAGAGGGATCAGGGCGCCACTGGTCCGGGCTCGCTCGGAGACTGCCAGGGCCTGCTGCCAGTAGCGCTCAGCGCGCACCAGCCTGCAGGCGGGCCAGGGACGCACCCTGGTAGTAACGGCCGAGAATCTGGTTGTAGCGCATCCCCTGCGAGGCCAGCTGCTGGGCACCGTTCTGGCTCATGCTGGCCCCGAGATGGCCATGGGCCTCTTCGACGATCTGCTGGGTGGCCGCATACAGGCTTTCGACGATGCCGCCCTGATAACTGAGGATGACCCCCGCCGTGCTGTCGGTGGCCTGCCGGGTGGGACCACTGACGCTGCTGAGTCCCTCGTAGTTCTGCCAGCGGGTCGTGTCGCCCAGATGCCACTGGGCATCGGCCGGACGGGCCATGTGGGCCATGGCGTAGGAGCGGGCCGCCACCGCCTGGGCCTTGAGGGCCTCGCTGTTCCAGGAGCTGGGCATTTCACCGCCGACCACCGAACTGATGTAGCTCTCCAGCGACAGATGGTTCACCACCTGGACGCCGGAGCCACCGCGCAGCAGCCGGAAGCGGCCGTCGTAGGCCCGGCCGTCGGCGAGCAGATGATCGCCCGGTGTGGTCTGCAGCCAGAGTTCCGGTTCGCTGACCAGCAGCCCATCCACGGCGGGGAGCTGGTCGGCGCTGCCGCTTTGCAACACCCTCCCCGATCGATCGCTCAGCGTCCAGGAACCCGTTGCCGCCAACCGGGGATTGGCCGATAGTTTCAACAGCGCCACCCGGATCTCCAGGGCCACCGACGGGCCAGCGGCAGGTTCCGCCAGGGTGCGTCCATCGCCCGCGGCCGCCGCCGCCCGCTCAGCCCGGATCGAGCTGGCTTCCAGGGCCGCCTCCGGATCGGGGCGTGGAGCCTGGGCAGCGCTGCGAGCCGGTTGGCTGGGTTGGGCGATCAAGGCATCCAGCAGGTCCTGATCCGGTGCGCTCGGCCGCAGCAGGGCCTGGGCCGCAAAACCGGCCCCCAAGGCGAACAGTCCCAGGGGAACCGAAATCAGGAACGGATGGTGGACAACACCCCGGATCAGCTGCCCGGCCGCAGCGCGCACCAACTGCCGTCGTCGTCTGAAGCCGAAGCGTTGGACAAGGTCTTGCCAGCGGGGCCGCTGCCCTGGGGTTCCGTCAGCAGAGTGCCGTCCCACAGGAGATGTCCCGATCCGAACAGCCGGATCATGCCTGATGAAGTGGCCCTGCTGACCACCCCCCCCGGACGGTCGGAGCATTGCCATCCCACCACCCAGTCGCGCTGGAGCTGCCCATGCCACCAGGGAGCCACCAGCGCATGGGCGGATCCGGTGACCGGATCTTCGTCGATGCCCAGTCCCGGGGCGAAGAAACGCAGCTGAAAATCCAGAGCCAGGCCCTCCAGCTGCCGCGGTCTGGCGGGGGAACCAGGGGTGGCGTCGTTCAGCGGTTGCATCAGCACCAGGCCGGCGCGGAGCTCCGCGGGGAGATCGGCGGCGATGCAGGCCATGGCGGCCAGATCCAGCTCGGGCTTGAGCAGGGCCACGGCGTAGCCGAGCGCGGAGGTCCAGAAGGCCTCGGGCCCGCAGCCGAGGCGCTGGCTCAGCAGCAGCTGCAGGGCTGCCGGTATCGGCGCCGGGTTCAGCTCACCGCTGGGGAGCACCACGCTGCCGCGGCGGGGGTTGGCGCCATCGAGACAGACGCTCAGGGGGCCGCTGCGGCTCCATAGCTGCAGGGAGTCCCCAGGTTGCAGGTGTTGCCAATGGCCGAGGGCCAGCAGGCTGGCCAGGGTGGCGTGACCGCAGAGGGGCACCTCACAGCTCGGGGTGAACCAGCGCAACAGCCAATCGCTGCCATCCTTGAGCAGAAAGGCCGTTTCCGACTGTTTGAGACTGCCCGCCAGGCGCTGCATCCAGGCCGCAGGGGCGGGCCGATCGAGCAACACCACCGCCGCCCCGTTGCCGCCGAATGGGCCATCGCTGAAGGCCTCGATCAGCACGGCCAGGTTCACCGTTCGACCTCGGCCTTGAGATCGCGCTGCATCAGGGTCTGCACGGCCTGGGGAGCGTCGATCGCCCCATCAAGCAGGCGCACCACCTGTTCGCAGATCGGCAGCATCCAGCCCCTTCGGCTGGCTAGCAGCAAGGCGGCCCGGGCCGTGCGCGGCCCCTCCACGGTGGCGCCGATCGCCTCGAGGGCCTGGGCCTCGCTCAGCCCCTCGGCCATGGCCAGCCCGAAGCGAGAGTTGCGGCTCAGGGGGCTGTTGGCCGTCGCCAGCAGATCGCCGAGGCCCGCCAGCCCATAGAGGGTGGAGCTCTGGCCTCCAAGCGCCACCAGCACCTCGCCGATCTCCGCCAGGCCCCGGGTCAGCAGGGAGGCCTGGGCAGTGGCACCCAGCCCGAGGCCATCACTGATGCCCGCCGCCACCGCCATCACGTTCTTGAGCGCTCCGGCGGCTTCGGTCCCGATCGGATCGGCATTGGTGTAGAGGCGCAGATGGGGCACCCGCAGGGCCTGCTGCAGCCGCAGGGCCAGCGCGGCATCGCCGGCGGCGACCACACTGGCGGCCGGCAGGCCCCGGTCCAGTTCATCCGCCAGGTTCGGGCCGCTGAGCACCGCCAGGGGCGCCCCCGGCAGGTGTTGACCCCACAGCTGGCTGGCGCTGCACAGACCCTCGAGATCCAGGCCCTTGCTGCAGCTCAGCAGGGGCAGACCCTGTGGCCAATGGGGCGCCAGCGTTCGGGCCAGGCCGGCGACGGCGGCCATCGACACGGCCGAGACCACCAGGTCACAGTCCTGCAGCAGGGCGACCGCATCACCGCCGTCCCGTCGCGACCAGCTGCGCACGGCATGGCCGCTGTCCTGCCACAGCCGCGCCAGCGTGCCGCCCCAGGCTCCCCGTCCCAGCACCGTGATCCGCAGACCCATCTCCCTCGGGGGTGCGGCCATCATGCGGCATCAATCCCGTGTTGCCATGCCGTCGCTGCCCCCCTCTCCCTGGAGTGACTGGACAGGCCATGCCCTGGTGGTCGGCGGCGGTGGCATCGGCGAAGCGCTGCTGCAGGGCCTGGCCGCCCGGGCCCCCGGCCTGCAGCTCTGGTGCGGGCAACGGCGGTCTCCGCTTGGAGATGGCGCGGCCGGATCCGGGGATGGGGCATCAACGGCTGAAGCCGACGCCACAACACCCGGGCCGGTCCACCGCTTCAACCTGGATGTGGGCGACGAGGTCAGTCTGGCGGATCTGCAGCAGCGGGCCCTGGCCCAGCTCACACCTTTGCGGCTGGTGATCTACACGGCTGGTCTGCTGCACGACGCTGCCATGACCCCGGAAAAACGGCTGTCCCAGGTGCGTCGACAGCAGCTTGAGCGCAGTTTCAGCGTCAATGCCTGGGGTCCCCTGCTGGTGGCCCAGGCGGTCGAGGCGGCCCTGCCCCTTGACCGACCGGTCCTGCTGGCCAGCCTCTCCGCCCGGGTCGGCAGCATCGGCGACAACCGGCTCGGCGGCTGGTACGCCTACCGCGCCGCCAAGGCGGCCCAGAACCAGCTGCTGACCACCTTGGCGATCGAATGGCGGCGGCGACTGCCCCAGGCCTGTGTCACCGTTCTGCACCCCGGTACCACCGCCACAGCCCTCTCGGCGCCCTTCCGCTCCGGGGTCCCCCCCGAGAAGCTGTTCAGCCCGGAACGGGCCGCCAGCCAACTGCTGGACGTCCTGGAACGCCAATCCGCGGTCGACAGCGGCCGCTTTCTCGCCTGGGACGGCAGCGCCATTCCTTGGTGAGCCCCCTCAGGCGGCGTGGCGGCGCAGCACCTCCAAAGGGATCAGCTCCAGACAGGTCTGCTCGCAGGACTCCAGATGCACCGGTGGCGCCATGCCGTCCTCGTAGGCCTCAAGCCAGCGGGCAGCACAGATGCACCAGTGATCCCCGGCCTCAAGGCCGGGGAAGCCAAAGGCCGGTGCCGGGCTGCTCAGGTCATTGCCCTGGGCGCGGGTGTAGCTGAGAAAGGGCTCGTCCACCACGCAGCAGACGGTGTGACGGCCGAGATCGGCGGGATCGGTGCGGCAGCTGCCATCGCGAAACCAGCCGGTCATCGGCTCACAGCCGCAGATCACCAGCGGTTCTCCGAGCACGTTCAGGGGCTCGTTGGTCCTGAAATCGGCAGGCTCAACCGGGGCCTGGGCCATGGACTGGACGCATTCGACTGGGTGCAGTCTGACGGGGGACTGGCACAAAGTGCTTCCGGGAGGTTGACGAAATCCGGGGGGGAGGCGTTAAAGGTCATTCAGAACCAAACCCGATTTACGGCACGCCCCCCTACATGAGCTGGGACTTCACCGAGGATGCGGCCTTCCTGGCCCTCTGCGACGCCTACAAGGAAAGCGGTGAGCCCTCCGCCATGGAGTTTCTCGCCCATGGCGAGGGGGCCTTCCACTTTCAGGAGCTCTCCCAGAACGCCGCCGGCGAAGGGATCGACCTGAGTGACTCCGATGACCTGGAGGAATTCCAGCAGGAGGTGATCGACACCCTGGAGGAGCTCTGCGGCTGAGACACGCCCAGGAGCAGGCCCCGAAGGCCGATTCCAGGCGATTCAGCCCCCGGCGGATCTGAGCGTTGCCTCGGCTGAGCGGCTTTCGCCTCTCCCGCCGCTGGTCAGGAGTTCACCAGGGGTTTCAGAAGCCAGCGGCTCTGCTCTCTCGCACGGACCCCCTTCGGCGTCTCCAGCGAAGTCCTCAGAAGTGAGCCCGCCTTCTGGGCCAACCAGCAGGTTGGGGCTGTCCCAGAGTGGCTTTCAAGGCCCGACGCCGTGATTGGGAGTGAAGGCGAAGGCGACCCACCCCACGCGAGCGATTTGGCCGACACGCCCTCGCCGCTGTCGTCCTGGCGCCCTCTGTAGCGGTGAAACTCAGGGCCCTTCCGGCTACGGCTCAGCCCAGCGGGTGAGCCGCTCCATGCCTGCTTCGACGGCAACCCTGCGAACCCCGCTCCTGCTGGCCGTGTGAGCAGCAGCTGCCGGTCATGGCCCAGGCTTCGCTCCCTGACTGCTGAGCGACGGCCTCACGGAACCGCTCAACCCGCCCCCAATGAGAGCGGGCTGACAACAACCACCGCAGTTGAGCTGGCACGCTGCTTGCTGGCCTCCCTGGAGACAATGCGCTCAGGTCTGCCGGCTGGCACTGGCGCGGTCAACCGTGGACGACCCCGCTGGGTCTGCCGTGGGATGGGCAGGTCGGGGCGCTGGCCGCTGTTCAGCCGTAAAAGAAGGCGATCTCCTTGGCCTTGAGCCCCTCCCAGCCGGCCTCCTGCAGGCGGCGATCGAGGCTGGCCTGATCGAGATGCTTGCAGCCGGTCTTGACGATCCGGTTGCGCATCGATTTCTTGACGCCGCTGCGGGCACGGCGGCTTTCCAGTTCCATCACCTCCCGGTACAGGGCAAGCATCGGCTCGGGAATCGGGCTGCCGTCGAGATCAAGTCCCGCGGCGATGGCGGCATCGACACCGTCCGGTCCGGCAATGGCCATGACATTCACGCAGATGGGCCTGCAGAGCCTGCCACGGCCCGCCGACCCACCGCAGGGCACCTCAGGCGCTGAAGTAGCGGGCGCGGCTGTGCAGGGCCACCAGAGCCGTGGTGCTCTGCTCCGGCTCCAGCTGGTCGCTGTCGTCCATCGTCAGGCCGATGCGATCGGCTCCCAGCCACTGCAACTGCGGCCTGGAATCGGCCACATTGGGACAGGCGGGATAGCCGAAGGAGTAGCGGCTGCCCCGATAGCGCTGGGCGAGCACCTCGCGCAATTCCCGGGGCTCCTGATCGCCAAAGCCCAGTTCGCGCCGGATGCGGGCATGGGTCCACTCGGCCAGGGCTTCGGCCAGCTGCACGGCGAGGCCATGGAAATAGAGGTAATCGCTGTATCGGTCGGCCTTGAACAGCTGCTGGGCGAACTGGGTGGCCCGTTCGCCCATCGTCACCGCCTGCATCGGCAGCACATCGGTGGGCCGGCAAGTGCCGTCGTCGCGGTGCGCGAGGTCTCGATAGAAATCGGCGATGCAATAGCGATTGCCTCCCTTCTGGCGCGGCAGCAGGAAGCGGCCGAGCTCAGCCCCGGCTGCTCCAGGTTCGGCCCCGAGGGCCATGGCGGCCGGATCAAAGACCACGACGGCATCGCCCTGACGGCCGCAGGGGAAATAGCCGTAGGCGACGCGAGGGGTGAGCAGCTGTTCCGCCAGACAGCGCTCGATCCAGTGCGCCAGAACCGGTTCGGCCTTCTCAGCCAGCATCGCCTCGTAGTCGGGTCGGCTCTGTTGCTGGGTCTTGCGCAGCTGCCACTGGCCGGCGAACAGGGCCTGGCGATCGAGATAGGCAAAGACCTCCGCCAGATCGATCTGATCCTCCAGCAGCACCTGGGAACCCCAGAAGGGAGGCGAGAGGGCCAGTTCCTCCGGCACGGCATCGGAACGGCTGTCATTGGCGGTCGCCGGCTGCATGGGTTCTCCGGCACGGATGATGTCCGCCGGTGCCTGCCCCTCGGGGGCGTCAGGGCTGGAAGCGGCGGCTGTGGTCCCGTTGCCAGCTTCGGCCTGGGGGTCAGCTTCAGCAGGGGCAGAGGGCATGGACAGGGCGATCCCCGCCGGAATGCCGTCAAGGAAGCCCTGCCGGTCATCCCAGCGACCGGCGGCCTTGGCTTCCATCAGGGCATCCATAAAGCGCAGATCGGCGAAGGCGTCGCGCCCGTAGACCACCTGGCCGCCGTAGGCAGCCTGACAGTCGCCATGAACGAAGCGCGGCGTCAGGGCGGCACCACCGAGAATCACCGGCACCTGGATACCGACCCGGTTGAAGGTCTCGAGGTTGTCCTTCATGAAGGCGGTGGATTTGACGAGCAAGCCACTCATGGCGATGCAGTCGGCCTGCTGCTGCTGCTGGGCCTCAACAATGGCCTCGACGCTCTGCTTGATGCCGAGATTGACGACTTGATAGCCATTGTTCGTCAAGATGATATCGACAAGATTCTTGCCGATGTCATGCACATCGCCTTTCACAGTGGCGATCAGGAATTTGCCCTTACCCCGCGATGCAGCCGTGCCATCTGCAGAGACTTGCTTGTCCATGTGCGGCTCCAGAAAAGCCACGGCTGACTTCATCGTTTCAGCGCTCTGCAGCACAAACGGCAGCTGCATCTGGCCGGAACCGAACAGATCCCCGACCACCTTCATACCGTCAAGCAGAAAAGTGTTGATGATCTGCAGGGGTGGATACATCAGCAGCGCTTCCTGCAGTGAAGCCTCCAGCCCAATCCGCTCGCCGTCGATGATGTGCTGCTTGAGGCGCTCTTCCACCGGCAGGTCGGCCAGCGACGGTCCAGAGGCCCGGGCTTCCTTGGCCGATACCCCCTCGAACAGGGTGGTGAGCTCGGTCAGGGGGTCATAAGTGCAGATGGCGCCGCTGGCCTCACTTTCAAAGCGGCGGCGATCGTGGATCAGATCACGGCAGACCTGCTGATGGGCCTCGCTGATCTTGGCCAGGGGCAGGATCTTGGCAGGGCTGACGATGGCCGCATCCATGCCGGCCTGACAGCAGTCGTGCAGAAAGACGGAGTTGAGCACAATCCGGGCCGCCGGCGACAACCCGAAACTGACATTGCTGACCCCCAGCACCACGTGGACCCCGGGCAACTGCTGCCGGATCAGGCCGATGGCCTCGATCGTGGCGGCGGCGTTGCGGCGATCTTCCTCAATGCCGGTGGAAATCGGCAGGGCCAGGGGGTCATAGAAGATCTCCCGGGCTGGAATGCCGAACTCCAGGGCATCGCGGTAGGCCCGCTGGGCGATCGCAAACTTGCGTTCAGCCGTACGGGCCATGCCCTCTTCATCGATGGTGCCGACGACGACGCCGGCGCCATAATCGCGGGCGAGTTCGAGCACCTTGAAGAAGCGCTCATCGCCATCTTCATAGTTTGTGGAATTGAGAATGCACTTGCCGCCGGCCACCTTGAGCCCGGCTTCCATCTTCTGCCACTCGGTCGAATCGAGCATCAGCGGCAGATTGACATTGGTGACCAGTCTGGACACCAACTCGTGCATATCCCGTTCGCCATCACGGCCGACATAATCGACATTGACATCGAGGATGTGGGCGTTCTCCTTCACCTGATTGCGCGCCACCGCCACCAGACCGTCCCAGTCCTCAGCGTTGAGCAGTTCGCGCACCTTCTTGGAACCACTGGCGTTCAGTCGTTCGCCGATGATCAGGAATGAGTTGTCCTGGTGATAGGGGGTGACCCCATAGATCGACGCCGCTGAGGGTTCATAGCCCAGGGCCGGCTTCACCTCCGGCGCCATCGCCTTGTCGTCTGCAGCCACCAGCCCCCGCACCGGCCGAGGCGGCGCCTGCAGTTCGCTGGCCAGCTCCACCAGGCTGGCGATGTGGGCCGGGGTGGTGCCGCAGCAGCCGCCGATCACCTGCACACCCAGATCTTCAACGAAGTGCATCAGCTGCAGCTTCATCTCCAGGGGCGTCAGCCGGTAGTGGGCCACACCGCCGACGTTTTCCGGCAAGCCGGCATTGGGGATGCAACTGACCACAAACGGACTGTGCTGACTCAGATAACGGATGTGCTCCTTCATCTGCTCAGGGCCGGTGGCGCAATTGAGGCCGAGCACATCAATGCGGAACGGCTCCAGAATCGCCACCACTGCAGCGATGTCGGAGCCAACCAACATGGTGCCCGTGGTCTCCATCGTCACCGAGACCATCACCGGCCGGCGCAGCCCGGCACTGGCCATGGCCTCTTCGATGCCTTGCAGGGCTGCCTTGATCTGCAGCACATCCTGACAGGTTTCAACAATGAACAAGTCAATGTCACCCGCCAGCAACCCTGCAGCCTGTTCGCGGAACGAGGCCTTCATCGTGTCGAAGTCGATGTGGCCCAGGGTCGGCAACTTGGTGGTCGGTCCCATGGAGCCGGCCACAAAACGAGGCTTGGCGGTGGTGCTGAACGCATCCGCCATCTCACGTGCCAACTCGGCGGCCCGCTGGTTGATGGCGAAGGCCTGATCCTCCAGGCCGTATTCAGCCAGCACAATCGAAGCGGCACCAAAGGTGTCGGTTTCGATGACATCGGCTCCCACGTCCAGGAACTGGCGATGCACAGCCTGCACCGCATCGGGGCGGGTGAAGACGAGATTTTCGTTGCATCCCTCCAGGGCTGGTCCGCCGAAATCCTCGGCGTCCAGGTCCATCTGTTGCAGCGAGGTGCCCGTGGCGCCATCAAAGACCAGGACCGGCCGCTCCGGTCCCAGCAAGTGTTCCAGGAAACCGATCCGCTGGACCGTCGATCGTGTTGCTGAGGCGGCCACCATCATGCGTCGAGGCGAATGCGGGACACCCAGTGGTCGTAAGCCGGATCACGGCCTTCGGTGATGGCCGTCAGGCGATCCCGTAGGCGCTCCATGATCGGCCGATCGCTGGGCATTTCCGTGTTCTCGATGCGTCGCACCGGTGTGACCCGGGCCGCGGTGCCACTGAGAAACACTTCATCGGCCACCATCAGCTCCGTCTTGTCCACCGGGCGCTCGATCACCGGGATGCCCATCACCCCGGCCAGCTCGATAATGCTGGCGCGGGTGATGCCTTCGAGGATGTCCTGGTCCACGCTCGGGGTGATCAGGACGCCGTCGCGAACGATGAACAGATTCATGCCGCTGGCCTCACTCACCTTGCCGCGGCTGTTGAGCAACAGGGCCTCATCGAAGCCACTCTTGACCGCTTCAGTCTTGGCCAGCGAGCTGGTGATGTAGGCACCGCTGATCTTGCCCCTCAGTGGCAGCGAGCGATCCTCCTGACGGGTCCAGCTGCTGATGCGGCAGCTGACGCCATCGGGGGAGAGATAATCCCCCATCTCGATGCCGTAGATCAGGAAATCGGTCTGAATGTTGTGCAGCCGTGGTGCAATGCCCAGGTCGCTGGTGTAGACGAACGGCCTCATGTAAAACGGACAGCTGGGCCGATTCGCCCGCAGGAAGGCGTCGATCGCGCTGTGAACCGTCTCCTCCGGTAGCTCGGTCAGCAGTAGCCGGGCGCTCTGGCTGAGGCGGCGGGCGTGGCGATCGGCCCGGAACAGCAGGATCTCGTTGGCATCGGCCGGGTTGGGCAGGCCGCGCATGCCGCCGAAGGCGCCGGTGCCGTAGTGCAGGGCATGGGTGGCCACCGACAGAGTGGCCTCAGCGAACGGCACGCAGGTCCCGCCGAACCAGGCGTAGGGAAGGAACTGATGCATGAGCGGCGGAAACGTTCGCCCGATCTTCTCACCGCAAGCTGCAGGATGGGGGCATGCACAGGTTGGCGGCGGTTCCCGGCCAGGACGATGGCGATGGTTCAGGGCTGCTGTTCGTGGAACAGGAGCCGGCGCCGGTGGTGCTGCTCAGCAGTGCCGACACGGACCTGGTGGCGATCGAAAGCCTGTTGCAGTCCAGGCCCGAGCTGCTGCCGGTGGAGTTGCGGGCCCTGAATCTGGCGGCCCTGAGCCATCCGGCGGTGATCGACCACTACATCCGCACCTCGCTGGCCTCCACCGAGCTGGTGATCGTGCGCCTGCTGGGGGGGCGGGGCCACTGGAGCTATGGCCTCGAGCAGTTGGGCGACTGGCAGAGACGCCCCGCCGCCGCCGGTGGCAAGCCCAGGCAGCTGCTGGTGCTGGCCGGCACGGCCGAGGAGGACGCCAGCCTGGGAGCGATCGGCAGTGTGCCCGCTGCCCTCTCCAAGGCCCTCGCGGCTGCCCTGCGGGAGGGAGGTGCGGCCAATCTCGAGGCCCTGTTGGCTTGCGTCACCAGCCTGCTCAGGGGCGTGATCCCCGAGCCGCCGCCGCTGTTGCCCGGAGCTGATCCCCTGCCCCATGACTGGCGGGACGAGCCCGGCGCTCGGGTCGGGTTGATTGTTTATCGCGCCTTGTTGCAAGCGGGCGATCTGGCCCTGGTGGAGGCCTGCCTGCAGGAGCTGCGCGATCAGGGGCTGGTGCCACGGGCGCTCTGGGTCAGCAGCCTGCGGGATGCCGCCGTGCAACAAGGGGTCGGTGATCTGCTGGAGCGCGAGGCTGTCGAAGCGGTGCTGTGTGCCACCGGTTTTGCCTCGGTGCAGTTCGAGGAAGCGGGCCTCGGTGCACCGCTCTGGGAACGGCTGCAGGTGCCCGTGCTGCAGCTGCTCTGCAGCGGCCGCTCCCAGCGCAGCTGGCAGGAGAGCAGCATCGGCCTTGGCCCCCTGGATCTGAGCCTGCAGATCGCCCTGCCGGAACTGGATGGCCGCATCACCACCCGGGTCGGGGCCTTCAAGGAGCAGGCCGGGGCCAGTGATCGCCTCGGCACGGCCCTGCTGCGGCTGCAGCCGGATCGGGAGCGGCTGGGGTGGATCGTCCGTCTCTGCCGAAGCTGGATCGAGCTGCGCCGCACCCCCGGCGCCGAGCGCCGGGTCGCCTTGGTGCTCGCCAACTACCCCACCCGCAATAGCCGGCTCGCCAACGGGGTGGGACTGGACACCCCCGCCAGCGCCGCCTTGATGCTGGTCTGGCTGGCGGAAGCCGGATACAGCCTCGGGGACGGCCCCCTGCCCGCCAACGGCGACGCCCTGATCCAGTCCTTGCTGGCCGGCCGCAGCAACGACCCGGAGAGCAGCCACCGGGCGCCCCTGGGGCATCTGACCCTGGAGGACTACGAGCGCTGGTACGCCACCCTGCCCGTGGCCGGCCGGCAGCGGCTGGAGCAGGTCTGGGGACCGCCCGCCGCCGATCGCGACCTGGAGACCAGCCAGGGCTGTGGGGCCTTCCCGGTGAGAGGCCTGGTCTTTGGGCGGATTGTGCTGCTGATCCAGCCGCAACGGGGATACGACCGGGATCCCGCCCTCAGCTATCACAGCCCCGACCTGCCGCCCACCCACGCCTACCTGGCCCAGTACCTGTGGCTGCGGCAGCAATTCGGCGCCCAGGTGGTGGTGCACGTGGGTAAGCACGGCAATCTCGAGTGGCTGCCGGGCAAGGGCCTGGGGCTCTCGCCGGACTGCTTCCCGGAATGGGCCCTGGGGCCATTGCCCCATCTCTATCCGTTCATCGTCAATGATCCGGGGGAGGGCAGCCAGGCCAAGCGCCGCGCCCAGGCGGTGATCCTCGATCACTTGACGCCCCCCCTCGGCCGGGCCGGTCTCTACGGCCAGCTGCAGGCGTTGGAGACCCTGCTGGATGAGTACTGGGAGGCCAGCCAGCTGGGGGCCGAGCGGGCCGGGCTGCTGCGCGAGCAACTGGCGGAGCGGTTGCAGCACCTGCAGTTGCCAGGACTGGCCAGCGATCTGGACCAGCAGCTGGAGCAGGCCGACGGCTACCTCTGCGAGCTCAAGGAGGCCCAGATCCGGCTGGGGCTGCACACCTACGGCACCTTGCCGGACCCACCGCTGCTGGCCGAACTGTTGCTCTGCCTGGCCCGCGCTCCCCAGTCCGGCCTGCCCGGTCTGACTCAGGCCCTGGCCCGGGATCTGGGGCTGGAGCTGGACCCCTGGGCCGATGAGGAGGCCCAACCGCTTGGCCCTGCCGATCGTCATCGGCTCAGCCAGCTGGTCGACCAACTCGGCCCGGAGCCTGAGCCAGCCCGGGAACGGTTTCCGAGCCCCGAGCCGGGTGATCCCCCCAGGCCTGGGAACTCCCTCAATCCTGGCCGTGAGCTGCCGGCAGATCTGCTGGCAGCAGGACGTCCACCCCTGCGCCTCAGCGGGGATGGGGCCGCCCTGCTGGAGAGATGGGCCCTGCAGCTGGTGCAGCAGCAGCTGGAGGCGATCACGCCGTCCAGCGGCGAATACAGCCCATCACGCCCACCAGCCAGCCCTGGAGGCAGCCCCGTCAGCCCGCCTGGCCCCGCCACCGAGGCCGTGCTGCACCACCTGCGCCAGCGCCTGCAGCCGGCCCTGCTGGCCTGTGGCGAGGCCGAACGCCAGGCGCTGATGCGGGGCCTGGAGGGGGGCCAGATCGCCGCCGGCCCGTCAGGGGCACCCACCCGTGGACGCCCCGATCTGCTGCCCACGGGCCGCAACTTCTACAGCGTCGACCTGCGCGGCCTGCCGACCGAAGCCGCCTGGGACCTGGGCCGCCGCAGCGCCGAGCTGCTGCTGGAGCTGCACCTGCAGGAGCAGGGCGACGACCTGCGCCAACTGGCGCTCTCGGTCTGGGGCACGGCGACGATGCGCAACGGGGGCGAAGACATCGCCCAGGCCCTGGCCCTGATGGGCGTGCGGCCGGTCTGGGATGGGCCGACCCGGCGCCTCGTTGATCTGGAGGTGATCCCCCTCAGCCTGCTGGGCAGGCCGCGGGTGGACGTCACCCTGCGCATCTCCGGGCTATTCCGCGATGCCTTCCCCCAGCTGGTGGGCTGGTTCAACCGGGCGACGCGCCTGGTGGCGGCTCTGGCGGAGTCGGCACTGGACAACCCCCTGGCGGACAGCGCCCGCAGCGAAGGCCACTGGGGCCGCGTCTATGGCTCGGCGCCGGGAGCCTATGGCGCCGGTCTGCAGGGTCTGATCGACAGCGGCCACTGGGAGGAGCGGGGCGATCTGGGGGACGCTTTTCTGAACTGGAGCCAGTGGCGCTACGACGGCGAAGCGGGCGCGATCTCCGGCAGCCCCGGATCGATCGAAGCGGCCCCGGATCGCGAGGGGCTGGAGCAGCGGCTTCGCCAGGTGCAGGTGGTGCTGCACAACCAGGACAACCGCGAGCACGACCTGCTCGATTCCGACGACTACTACCAGTTCCAGGGAGGGCTGAGTGCGGCGGTCGAGCGCGTCTCCGGCCAGCGGCCGGCCCTCTGGTTCGGCGATCATTCCCGCAGTCAGCGGCCCCGGTTGCACCGGCTGGAGCGCGAACTCGACAAGGTGCTGCGCTCGCGCCTGCTCAATCCCCGCTGGATCGAGGGGATGCGCGGCCACGGCTACAAGGGCGGCTTCGAAATGGCCGCCAGCCTCGACTATCTGTTTGCCTACGACGCCAGCACCGGACGGGTGCCCGACTGGAGTTACAGCGCCATCAGCAGCACCTGGCTCGATTCAGCCGAGGTGCTGGCCTTCCTGCGCCAGAGCAACCCCTGGGCCCTGCGGGACATGGCCGAACGGCTGCTCGAAGCCCATAATCGAGGCCTCTGGGAAGGGGCAGAAGCCTCGGAGATCGAACGGTTGGGGCAGTTGGTGCTGGACAGCGAGGCCCTGATCGAAACCTGATTCAGGTGTTCAGATCCCTGGCCATCGACTTGAAGGGGTTGATATCGCCGGCCTTGCCGCCCTGTTGGGTGATCTTGGGCTGGCCATAGTCGGCAGTCTCCTCGCCACTGGTGGCCTTGCGCGGGGCACTGCCGGGGTCGTTAACGGCCACGGCCGCGCCTCGCTTGCGCTGATCAAGCTCGGCCTTGGACATGGGCTGGGCGAAGGTTTTCTTCACCGGCTTGGGCACACCACCGGTGAGATCCACCGTGACGTCGGTGTCAGGGTTGATGCCGGCCAGACCCGGGCTCATCTTCTCGAGCCTGGCCTCCATGGAGCCCACCTCAGCGATCATCTCCTTGTTGCCCGGGCTGTCAACTGAGCCGGGGAAGGTGCGGCGGATCGTCTTCGGGTTCCGCATGAAGTTGACGTCACCGAGGCTGCTGGAGGCATCGGCATCGAGGAAGAAGGTTTCCTCGTCTTTCTTCGGCTTCTCTCCAGGCGTTTGTCCGGAGATCTTCACGGAAGGGGAACGGGAACCCAGCAGGCGATCGAACAGACCCATCGGCAGCAAGGAATGCGTCAGCAAACCCTAGCGGCCGCTGAGCGCCAGCCCGTGGGTATCGGTGCCACAACTCTGCAAAAGGCCACGTTTGTCCAGATCGGCGGCGATGGCTTCACACACCAGGGGGGATGCGGCCCACGACGGCTTCTGCTCGTAGTCGTACCAGGCCTCGGCCCCATCGAAGCCGAGCGCGGCGGCAGCTGCGATCAGGCGTTCATGGGGCAGGCGGTAGCGGGCGGGGTGGGCCAGCAGGGCCAATCCGCCCGCCTCTTGGATGGCGGCCAGGACGGCCTCGCAGCGCAGGGCCGGACCCACGCATGCTGCTCCCTGCAGATAGGGAGCCAGGGACTCGGCCGGGGCGTCGAATCCCAGGGCCAGCACGTGCACCAGGCACCCCTCCAGCAGGGCACTGATCTCGACGCCCCGCCAGAGGGTCGGCACCACCTGGCCCCGGGCGCGCGCGGCCTCGAGCTGGGCCTCCACCTCGCCATGGGCCTGGAAGGCGTGGTGGTCGGTGATCGCCAGGTGTTCAAGGCCGAGCTCCATCGCCCGCGCGGCGAGGGCCGACGGGCTCAGGCTGCCGTCACTGCAGACGGTGTGGCAGTGGAAGTTGAACCGCCCCGGGCAGCTGTCGGCCTGGACCTGCCGCAGCACCGCTGTCAGGGGGTGATCCCGCGCTTCAGGCCGCAGCACCACCGCCTCCGGCCGCCGCCGCCAGCTTCTCGGCCCGCAGCCGGCGCCAGCGGGCATAGAACTGGATCGAGGCGGCCATGAACACCACCAGCGCCACGATGAACCAGGTGGCGGCACCGGTGGGGAACTGGTTCTTGAACACCACCAGCATCACCACGATCACCAGCAGCAGGGTGGGCAGTTCGTTGAGGGCTCGCAGTTGCTTCGGGCTCCATTGGCAGGCGCCGCGCTGCAGCTGGCCCATCAGCCGTTAACAGAAGGCGTGATAAGCCAGCAGGGC
>CAIKWV010000544.1 GCA_903831165.1 uncultured cyanobacterium | reverse complement strand
TTGGGTTCGATTCTCGCCAGCGGCGCTGCTTTGGGACCTCAGCCTTTGACCTTGTCCCCCTGGAGGCGCTGTTTTCAGCGGTGACCTCGACCGCTGTCGGGCTCAACCGGCTCAGAACCCCTGCCGGTTCGGCCGCGCCAGCCCGCTGCGGGCCCAGGGCCGTCCCCGCAACCTTTCCCCCCATGACCAGCTTCGCCAGCGGCGGCCAGAGAGCCCCGCAGCTGCTTGAGCGCCTTGGCAGCACGCCCCCCCACGCCACCTGCTCGCTGGACTGAAGCACCAAGGGGGGCACGTCAATGGTGGCCACCGTGCTCTCGGCCCAGTGCACCGATGAGCGGATCAACCGAGTGACTCCGGCCCTGTTCAAGCGCTTGGCCGATGCGGCGGCGGCCCCCCACGATGGAGCCCGATCTGATGCGACTGGTCCCCGGGCCGACTGGCAGAACCTCTCGATCCGCCTGATTTCCCATGGCCGGGCGATCTGCAGCGCCCGCAAACCCCGCTGCCAGGAGGGTCCGATCGCCGAATCCTGCCCAGTCACGCTTGACGGTAGAGTCGGAAGCTATCAATGCTGAGCAACCCAGCCGCATGGCGAAGAAGTCGATGATCGCGCGCGACGTGAAGCGCAAGAAAATGGTGGAGCGTTTCGCTGTCAAGCGCGCTGCCCTCAAGGCGGCGTTCGATGCGGCCGCCGATCCGATGGAGCGGCTGGAAATCCACCGCCAGATCCAGGGGCTGCCCCGCAACAGCGCTCCAGTGCGCGTGCGCAACCGTTGCTGGGCCACCGGCAAACCCCGTGGCGTGTACCGCGACTTCGGTCTCTGCCGCAACCAGCTCCGCGAACGGGCCCACAAGGGCGAACTCCCCGGCGTGGTCAAGTCCAGCTGGTAAGCCAGTACGACGATCGGCGCGGGGCGAGCGGACTGGCCTGACCGACATCTCGTCATGCAACGGGATGATCCATGCAAGAACCCGCTCAATCCAGCAGCATTTCCAGCCCATGAGGGCCGGAGCCAGCAAGCCGTCATCAAGAGCGTCCGAACGGCGCTCTTTTTTTGTACGCACCCGAGGGCCTACAGCCCGTTCGGTGGTTGGATCCCGTTGGGCCTGAGACGACACCGGCAGATCCTCGCCCCAGCCCCGATCCTCCAGCCGAAACGGAGACGGGCCCCAAGGCAGCCGGCTGGGCGGAGACAACTTCAGGGCACCAGGCAGGCCACCAGGGCCGGCAATGCCCCAACAGCGGACCCGATCACCCTGACCACGCCGGCAGCGGCTGCCTGCTCGGGGTATGCACCGGAGCCCGGTCCAAACTCGGCTGGCAGGGGCCCATCACGGCGGCCCCCATCCCTGGCGGCGCCGAACGGCGGGCTGGGCATAGGCCGAGGCTGGCTCAAGAGCAGCGCCCAGCTGGCCCCATCCCAACAAAATTCCAGGTTTCCAACCCTTGGTGGAGTCCGGGTGGCAGGATGGTCTTTGACAACAAAAGGACATAAATCCAAGTGCAAGGACAAACTCAGTCGATCTCCTTCGATGGTCGGGAGATCCGGCTGACCAC